>BTUT01000422.1:0-3288 GCA_045862935.1 Acidimicrobiia bacterium | reverse complement strand
CGCCGTGCCCCGCTCCGAGAACAGGCGCAGGGCCGCCTCCACGATGCGCTCGCGCGTCGGGGTCTCGGTGGATGCCCGGGCGGTCACGCCGGGAGGCTAGCGCTTGCTTGAACGCTCGTTCAAGTCAGGCGGTGGGCTCGCGGCCGAACGGCCAGACGCCCCGGCGCGCCGGGCGGGCCCGGGCCCGGCTCATCCGCTCGAGGATCAGGCGCCGGCGGTCCTGGAGCTCGCGGAAGGTGAGCGACTCCACGTCGGAGGGCACGAGCAGCGACGCCTTCACCGCGTCCACGTCGACCACCTGCTGGGTGGCGTCGAGGCCGAGCTCGCGCAGCAGCCGCTCGCCGTGGGTGGTGAGGAAGTACGCGTGGATGTGGGAGATCTCGCCCAGCAGGTCGAGATCGGGCGCGAGCGTCGCGGTGGCCGCGTTCAGGAACACGAGGTTCTTCACGAACAGCATGAGCTCCTTCGGCGCGCGCGCCCCGTACCCCAGGAGCTTCTTCACCAGCTCCTGCATCTCGAGCACGAGCTCGTCGGCCGACAGCTCCGTGGGGTCCTTCACCGGCTGATCGAGCTCGAGGTCGACGTACACGGCGTCGACGTCGGTGTCGGGCGGGAACGCGCCGAGGTCCCGCAGCGCGGCGAGCTGGCCCAGCACGTCACCCGAGGTGCCGCTGAGGAGCAGCCGGAGGAACGCGATGCGCTGCGCCTCGCCGAGTCGGCCCGTGATCCCGAAGTCGAACAGCACCGTGCGCCCGCTCGGCTGCACCAAGAGGTTGCCGCCGTGCAGGTCGCCGTGGAACACGCCGTGGATGAGCGCGCCCTCGAGGCTCGCGATGAGCCCCGCCCGCAGGATCGCGGTGGTGTCGAGGCCGGCCTCGTGCATCGACTCCACGTCGTCGAACGCGAAGCCGCGCAGCCGCTCCATCACCAGCACGCGCCGCGAGACCCAGAACGGGTGCGGTCGGGGCACGACCATCGTGCGCTGGCCGGTCACCGCGAACACGTGCGCGAGGTCGAGCATGTTCTCGGCTTCGAGGCGGAAGTCGAGCTCCTCGACGATCTGCTCGGCGAACAGCTCCACGAGCGCCGGCGGGTTCGCGAGCGCGGCGATCGGGATGCGCCCCACGAGCAACGGTCCGAGCCACGACAGCGCCCGCAGGTCGGCACGGACCAGCTCGGCGACCCGGGGCCGCTGCACCTTGACGACGACCTCTTCACCGGTGAGCAGCCGCGCCGCGTGGACCTGAGCGATCGAGGCCGCGGCGATGGGCTCCTCCGAGAAGTGCGCGAACACCGTCCCGAGCGGCCGTCCGAAGTCGGCCTCGACCACCGCCCGCACCGCGGCGAAGCGCTCGGGCGGCACCTGGTCGCGCAGCTTCTTGAACTCCTCGACCAGCTCGTCGGGGAACAGCCCGTCGAAGGCGGACACGATCTGGCCGAGCTTCACGTAGGTGGACCCCAGCCCCTCGAACTGGCGCCGCAGCCGCCGGGAGATCCCCGATCGGGACGCGGGGGTGCCGCGCTCCCGCAGGTACCACGGCCCGATCGCGGCGCCCAGCGCGACGAGGACCCGGGCGAACCGACCGACGGGCGGAACCCGCCGCCGGGCGAGGAGGCGCGGCACCTCCGCGCGCGTGCGCGCCCGCACCCGATCGAGCCCGCGCCGCCACACGAGCCGCTCGGGGACGATCACCCACGGCCCCGCCTCGTCGAACGCACCGAGGTCGAGATCGCCAGCGCGCGCGTCGGGAGCGGTCACGCCCCGAAGGCTAGGTCCGACGTCGTGTGGCGAACGACACACGGCTCCGCGGGCGATTCGGGACCGATGGCCCTCGTCAAGCTGCCGACCGGAAGCCGACGATCACGACACACCCGGAGAGGAGTTCGCCATGTCGAAGCGTCGCGACCGCGCGAGCGGAGCGGAGGCCGCCGCACCTCCGCTCGGGATCAGCCGCCGGGAGATGCTCGGCACCGGTGCGTCGGTGTTCGCCGGGCTGCTCGCCGGTCAAGTGGCGCTCCCCGAGGTCGCGCACGCCTACCGGGCGATCACCCCGGTCGCCAAGAGCACGAACCCCCTCGCCTCCCACCCCAGTCGAGGCTGGGAGAAGGTGTACCGCGACCTCTACCGGCCCGACTCCTCGTACCACTACCTCTGCGCGCCGAACGACACCCACGGATGCCTGATCAAGGCCAACGTGAAGAACGGCGTGGTGGTCTACGCCGATCCCAGCTACGGCTACGGCAAGGCGACCGACATCTACGGGAACCGGGCGTCGTCGCGCTGGGACCCCCGGGCCTGCGTGAGCGGTCTCTCCTACGTCCGGCGGGCCTACTCCGACCGGCGCGTGCGCGGCACGTTCGTGCGCAAGGGCTTCAAGGCCTGGGCCGACGCCGGGTTCCCCCGCGACGAGAAGACCGGCCTCCCACCGCGCGAGTACTCCCGCGGCCGCGGCAAGGAGGACTTCGTCCAGATGCCGCTCGCCGAGGCGGCCGACCTCGCCGCCCGGGCGATCATCGACATCGTCACCACGTACAGCGGCCCCGAGGGCGCGCAGCGGCTGAAGGCCCAGGGCTACGACGAGGCGATGATCGAGGCGATGCACGAGGCCGGCACCTCGGTGATGAAGAGCCGGGGCGGCATGCCGCTGAACGGACCCATGCGCCTCGGTGGCCTGTACCGGCTCTCCAACATGATGGCCCTGCTCGACGCGCACGTGCGCAAGGTGTCGGCCGCCGACGCGCGCGGCAGCAAGCACTGGGACAGCTTCGCCTGGCACACCGACCTGCCCCCCGGCCATCCGATGGTGACCGGCCAGCAGTCGATCGACTTCGACCTCTACACCGCCGAGCACGCGGACCTCGTGACGCTGTGGGGGATGAACTGGATCGCCACGAAGATGCCCGACGGGCACTGGCTCACCGAGGCCCGCCTCAAGGGCACCCGGGTCGTGACGATCGCGCCCGAGTACCAGTCGTCGTCGGTGAAGGCCGACAGCGTGATCGTGCTGCGACCGGGCACCGACGGCGCGCTCGCGCTCGGTCTCGCGCACGTGATCGTGAAGGAGGAGCTCTACGACCGGGCGTTCGTGGAGCAGTTCACCGACCTCCCCCTCCTCGTGCGGGCGGACGACGGGAAGCGCCTGCGAGCGAGCGACGTGTTCCCCGGCTACCGCAACGCGCCCCTCACGAACGGCACCACCGTCTACCCCGACGGCGAGAAGCTCCCGCCACCGGCACAGCTCGCGAACATGCAGATCCCGGCGAGCCTGCGCGAGGCGTGGGGCGACT
>BTUT01000421.1:0-3289 GCA_045862935.1 Acidimicrobiia bacterium | reverse complement strand
CGAGTGCCCGCCGCGTGTCTCCAGTGAACACCGCGACCCGATCCCAGGGGTCATCGCCAGCACGGTTCTCGGCCGCACGATCGCGCCCGTCACGTCGCCTCGCCCGGGTACCGCACACCGACCTGCGCTCGGAACTCGTCCATCACCTCGGCCACGGCGAGCGTCTCGCTCAGGGGCATGCGCGGGCTCTCGCGCAAGCCTGCGTCGAGGCACCGGTGCACCTCGTCGACCTGGAACCGCAATCCGTCCCCCTCCCATCCGGCTTCGACGACGTCGTCCCCCTCGGACGTGCGCACCGTGAACGAGGTCGGACAGTGCATGAAGGCCGGAACCTCGATCGTGCCATCGGTGCCCACGACGCGCGCCGTGCAGGTCATCGGGATCCTCAGTGCCGTCTTCACCACGCCGAGCCGCTCGCCGGGGTGGCGGAGCACGGCCACCACCTCGCCGCCGTCGACGCTGCGCAGGACCTCGGCGAAGCGCGCGGCGATGCCGCCCGTCGCCATGATCCCCCACCGGTGGTGTCCGGTCGCTGCCACGCTCGTCCTCCGCCGCCAGGAGCGCACGGGCCGGAGCGGAACGGAGATGCCACCAACGCCAGATGCAAGGGATCTCTTGCATGGTTCGGGGTCCGCACCTACGCTGGGGTCGCCTTCGACCCGCGGTGCGCGGTCGGCGAATTCGACGGGTGGCCATCCACGTCGTGAACCCGAAATCCGCAAGCGCGATCCCGACCCCGACGAAGGCCTCGCGGTCGAGGCGCCGGACCTCGACCCGCGAGCGGATCCTCGATGCCGCGCTCGCGCTGTTCGTCGAGCGGGGCGTCTCGGGTACCACCGTGAGCGACATCGAGCGCGCGGTCGGACTGGCGGCCGGTACCGGCAGCTTCTACCGGCACTTCCGGTCCAAGGAGGACCTGGTGGTGCCCGCGTTCGAACGTGGCATCACCGAGATCGCGAAGCAGCTCGAGGTCGACCGCGCCGAAGAGATCCGGCTGGAGGACCCGCGCGACCGCGCGCTGGCCGGCTACCGGTCGATGCTCCGGGGCATGCAGCGGATCAACCCGCTGTGGCTCCTCCTGCTCACGGAACGCGACCAGCACCCGGAGCTCCAGGACGTCTTCATCGACGCGCTCGGCATGCGCCAGTGGGACCTGCGTTGGGACCGGGACCAGGTCCGAACGATCATCATCGCCGCGCTCACGGGCTTCCATCAGCTCGCGATGCTCGACCGCGTGTACTACGGCACGATCGATCCGGCCGAGTTCGTCGTCTCGCTCGTCGAGCTCACCGAGGCACGAACGAGGGACCGGGGCAACCCACCACGAGACCCGCGCTGAAGCGCGAAGGGCACGGAGGAACCATGGAGATCGGACGGAGGACCCAATGACCGTGCCGTTGGCACTCGACGGTGCCGCGGCCGTCGTCACCGGCGGGGGAAGCGGCATCGGTCGGGCGGTGGCGATCTCCCTCGCGGGGCGAGGCGCGCGGGTGGCCGTCAGCGACCTCGACGCGGATCGTGCTGACGAGACGGCCGCGCTCGTCACCGCGGCCGGGGGCGAGGCCTTCGGACTCTCCGTGGACGTGGCGAGCCTCGGTGACGTCGAGGAGCTCCGCGACCACACGCTCAACCGGTTCGGCCGCATCGACGTCGTCGTCAACAACGTCGGGGTGCTCGCGATGGGCGCTCCGGAGTCGCTCCCGGTGGACGCGTGGCAACGAGTGCTCGACCTCAACCTGCTCAGCATCGCCCGCAGCAACCTCGTCTTCCTCCCCTTGCTGTTGGCCCAGGGTCACGGTCACGTCGTGAACACGGCGTCGGCGTCGGGGCTCCTGGCGTACGGGTTCGACCGGCTGCCCTACGTCGCGAGCAAGCACGCGGTGGTGGGAGTGTCCGAGGCGCTCGCGCGGTATCTGGGACCGAAGGGCATCGGCGTGACCTGCGTGTGCCCGTCGGGTGTCGTGACGAACATCGTCGAGCAGATCACCGCCTATGGCGAGGCGACCGCGCCGCGGGCCCCTCACCACGCGCTCGTCGAGCCCGACGTCGTGGGGGAGCTCGTCGCCGATGCCATCACCACCGGGAGGTTCCTCGTCGTCACCGCACCGGAGATCCACGACGAGCTGCGCGAGCGGGCCGCGGACCCCGAGGCCTACCTCCAGCGGATCATCCGGGACGAGAACGCATGACGCGCGTGGGATTCGTCGGCCTCGGCAGCCAGGGCGCGCCCATGGCCCGGCGCGTCATCGAAGGAGGGTTCCGCACAACGCTCTGGGCCCGACGACCCGTCACGCTCGAACCCTTCGCCGACACCACCGCGGCGATCGCCGCGACACGCGCCGAGCTCGGTGCCGCCTCCGACGTCCTCTGCGTGTGCGTCGTCGACGATGCGGGTGTCGACGAGGTCTTGCGCGGCACGGACGGTGCCCTCTCGGCCATGGACGCGGGCGCGATCGTCGTCGTCCACAGCACGGTGCACCCGGCGACGTGCCTGCGCCTGCAAGCGGACTTCCCCGCACTCGACTTCGTGGACGCGCCCGTGAGCGGCGGAGGCGACAAGGCCGCGGCGGGTGAGCTGGCGGTGATGGTCGGCGGCCCGGGCGAGGTGGTCGATCGGTGTCGGCCGGTGCTCGACACGTACGGCGACCCCGTCGTGCACCTCGGTCCGCTCGGCGCGGGGCAGGAGGCCAAGGTGCTCAACAACGCCATCTTCACGGCCCAGCTCGGGCTCGCGGCCGAGGTCTTCGAGATCGCCAGGACGCGCGGACTCGACCCGCCCGCCCTCGCAACGGTGCTCGCGCGCGGGAGTGGACGCAGCTACGCCGCGGAGATCGTGCAAGGGAGCGGCTTCACCCTCGACGGCTTGGCCGAGCTCGCAGGGAGCCTCCTCGCCAAGGACGTCGGGATCCTCGCCGATCACGCGGCGCTCGGCGACTCGGCGCTCCTCGACACCGCCGACGCGGCGCTCGCCCGGATGGGCGTGGCACGCCCGGGAAAGGCAGGTCCACCATGAATTCCGACGACGTCTACCGCACGGTGATGATGGTCGAGCCGCCCGACACCCGGAGCGCGCTCGACGAGGCCGCGCGCGCCGCGCGGTTCGGCGGCGTCTGGGCGCGACCGGGTCTGAGCACCCGCAACCGCCGGTTCGTCACGATCGCCTGCGCGAGTGCCACGGTCGACGTGCCCACGATGGACGCGCACGTGTACGCGGCGCTCGCGAGCGGCGACCTCACGGTCGAGCAGCTGAACGAGCTCACGCTGCACTTCGCGGTGTACTGCGGATGGC
>BTUT01000420.1:0-3294 GCA_045862935.1 Acidimicrobiia bacterium | reverse complement strand
GACGAGCTCCCAGCCGTGGGCGAACTTCGTGAGCGCAGCGGTGCGATAGCCCTGGTCGGCCAGCGCGCCGTAGGGCGCGAACGGGGTGGCGTTCAGGATGATCGCGGCACCCCCGCACAGGAACAAGCCGGTGAGCAGCGCGACGAGCGCTCCGCCGACGTCGGGTGAGCACCGGCGGAGCAGGAGGACGACGACCCCGGTGCCGACCGCGAGCACGAGCAGCACCTGGGTCACCACCTCGACCGTGGGGTTCCCCTCTTCGGCCGTGGGCGCGACGGCGGCCAGGAGGAGTGTGGCGCCGACCGCGGCGACGCCGATGCACACCGCGAGCGCGCCGCCGCGCAGGAGCCGGGGGCCCCGTCGTCGCCCGGGCTCCGGTGGTCGCCGCTCGCGGCGCATCGCGTCGTCGGCGTCCTCCTCGGCGGCGCTCATCGTCCGAACATTAGAGATGGACCGGCGCGCCGGATGCCCCAGGCCGCCGCCGGCCGGTCGCGAGGCCGCCGGTACACTCGCCCCGCTATGGGTCTGTTCTCGAAGGTGCTGCACGCGGGTGAGGGCCGCAAGCTCAAGGCGCTGCAGGGCCTGGTCCCGGAGATCGGCGCCCTCGAGGCCGAGATGCAGGCCCGCAGCGACGAGGAGCTCCGCGGGCTCACGGCGGAATTCCGTCGCCAGATCGATGCGGCGGGTCCCGACCCGGTGGCCGACCGCGAAGCGCGGGTCGACATGCTCGACGCCCTCCTCCCGGAGGCGTTCGCCGCGGTGCGGGAAGCCGGCGTGCGCGTGCTCGGCCAACGGCACTTCGACGTCCAGCTCATGGGTGGTGCGGCACTGCACTTCGGCTGGGTCGCGGAGATGAAGACCGGTGAGGGCAAGACGCTCGTCGCCACCCTGCCCGCCTATCTCAACGCGCTCGCCGGGTACGGCGTCCACCTCGTCACCGTGAACGACTACCTCGCCAAGCGCGACGCCGAGTGGATGGGCCGCATCTACCGCTTCCTCGGCCTCGAGGTGGGCATGGTCCTCCCGCAGCTCGACGAGTGGGAGACGAAGCGGCGCGCGTACGCGGCCGACATCACCTACGGGACGAACAACGAGTTCGGGTTCGACTACCTGCGCGACAACATGGCGTCGCTCAAGGAGCAGCAGGTCCAGCGCGGGCACTTCTTCGCGATCGTCGACGAGGTCGACTCGATCCTCGTCGACGAGGCCCGCACGCCGTTGATCATCTCGGGTCGCGCCGACGACGCGGCCCAGCTCTACGGGCAGTTCGCGGCGATCACGATGAAGCTGGTCCGCGATCGCGACTACGAGGTCGACGAGGCCAAGCGAACCGTCGTGCCGACCGAGGACGGCATCGCGCGCGTCGAGCACGAGCTCGGCGTCGAGAACCTGTACGACCACGTGAACCAGAACTACGTGCACCAGCTCCAGCAGGCGCTGCGCGCGAAGGAGCTGTTCAAGCTCGACGTCGACTACGTGGTGCAGGGCGGCGAGGTGAAGATCGTCGACGAGTTCACGGGCCGCATCCTCGAGGGGCGCCGCTGGAGCGAGGGTCTGCACCAAGCGGTCGAGGCGAAGGAGCGGGTGCGGATCAAGGAGGAGAACCAGACCCTCGCCACCGTCACGCTCCAGAACTACTTCCGCATGTACGACAAGCTCGCCGGCATGACGGGCACCGCGGCGACCGAGGCCGGGGAATTCGCGCACACGTACGGCCTGGAGGTCGTGAGCATCCCGACGAACCGGCCCATGATCCGCACCGACAACCCCGATCTGATCTACAAGTCCGAGGACGCCAAGTTCGAGGCGCTCGCCGACGACATCGCCGAACGCAACGAGGTCGGCCAGCCGGTCCTCGTGGGCACGATCTCGGTCGAGAAGTCCGAACGGCTCTCGCGCCTGCTCGACAAGCGGGGCATCGAGCACTCGGTGCTCAACGCGAAGCAGCACGAGCGCGAGGCCCACGTGGTCACGCAGGCCGGCCGTCCGCACGCGGTGACGGTGGCCACGAACATGGCCGGCCGCGGGGTCGACATCCTGCTCGGCGGCAACCCGGAAGGGCTCGCCCGCCAGGAGTTGGCGGCTCAGGGGCTCGATCCCGACGAGGACCCGGACCGGCTCGAGGCGCTCGTGGAGCGATTCGCGGTGCAGTGCGCGGACGAGGGTGCGCGGGTTCGCGAGCTCGGCGGGCTCTACGTGCTCGGCACCGAGCGACACGAGAGCCGCCGCATCGACAACCAGCTCCGTGGTCGCTCGGGCCGCCAGGGCGACCCCGGGGAGAGCCGGTTCTACCTCTCGCTCGAGGACGACCTGATGCGCCTGTTCGCGACGGGCATGCTCACCCGCGTGATGGACCGCGCGTTCCCCGACGACCAGCCCCTCGAGGCGAAGATGGTCACGAAGGCGGTCGAGCGCGCCCAGGGCACGGTGGAGGCTCGGAACTTCGAGATCCGCAAGGACGTGCTCAAGTACGACGAGGTCATGAACGAGCAGCGCAAGGTGATCTATCGCCGGCGCCAGCAGATCATCGACGGCGAGGACCTGCGCGACACCACGATCGAGGCGATCGAGTCGTCGGTGAACCGCCTCATCGATGCGTCGTGTCCCGGCCAGTACCCGGAGGAGTGGGACCTCGACGAGCTGCATCGCAGCCTCGCGATCGCGTTCCCCACCGAGCTCGGTCGCGAGGCGCTCGATCGGGTCGTCGACCTCACCGAGCTGCGCGAGCTGGTCATCGGCGAGGCACTCGAGCAGTACGAGGCCAAGGAAGCCGCGATCGGCTCCGAGCGGCTGCGCGAGATCGAGCGGCGCGTGATGCTGTCGATCATCGACCAGCACTGGCGCGAGCACCTCTACGAGATGGACTACCTCCGTGAGGGCATCAACCTGCGCGCCATGGGCCAGCGCGATCCGCTGGCCGAGTGGCAGCGTGAGGGCTTCGACATGTTCGAGGCGATGATGGGCGGTGTCGAGGACGACTTCGTCCAGTACGTGGCGCACGTGCAGGTCGTCGCCGAGCCCGAGCCCCAGCGTCCCGTGCGCAACCTGCAGTACAGCGCGCCGGAGAGCCCGGTCTCCGGCGCGAGCGGGATGCGTGCCGCCGCGGCCTCGATGCCGGCCGACGAGCTCGCGGCAACGGGTGGCGCGGTGGCCACCGCCGTCGCCGAGCAGGAGACCACGAACACGCCGGTCCGCGTCGACAAGGTCCCGGGTCGCAACGAGCCGTGCTACTGCGGCAGCGGCAAGAAGTACAAGCTCTGCCACGGCCGCTGACGCGCGGACCGTCAGTCTCTC
>BTUT01000419.1:0-3300 GCA_045862935.1 Acidimicrobiia bacterium | reverse complement strand
GGCCGACCATCGGCTACCCGCCGACGAAGGTCCACGTCTTCCGTACCGAGACGTTCGCCCTCGGCCGAATCGAAGTCCGCGAGGCCGGCGGAGAGAGGTTCTGGATCTCCGATCGGGAGCGAACGGTGGTCGACGCGTTTCGGCTCCGTCACCTGGTCGGAGAAGACGAGGCGACTCGCGCGCTTCGGCGGTACCTCGATCACCCGCAACCGAAGTTGGCACGTCTTGCTGACCTCGCCCGTGACCTGCGCGCCTCGACACCGATCAGGGCTGTGCTCAGGGTGTTGCAGGCATGACCCCGCCGAGCCGTCAGACCACAGGCGGACGCGTGTACCTCGACCTCCGAGCGAAAGCTCGCGGCGATGGCCGACCGACCGACGAGCTCTTCGTGCTCTACATCCTCGAGCGCTTTCTCTACCGCGTATCGATCTCCCCGTACCGACACCGGCTCGTCCTCAAGGGCGGGATGCTCCTGGCCGCATTCGACGAGCGGCGGCCGACCGCCGACGTCGACCTGCTCGCCGAAGCCATCGACAACGAGATCGACGTCATCTCGGCCGTCGTTCGGGAGGTGCTGACGATCGACGTCGATGACGGCGTCACCTTCGATCCGGGCGAGCTCCGCGCGCAGGTCATCCGAGACGCAGATCCCTACGCCGGGGTTCGGATCACGGTGCCCGCGCACATCGATCGAGCTCGCCATCCGCTCCGGGTCGACATCAACGTCGGAGACCCGGTGACGCCGGCGCCCGTGGAGGTGAGCTATCCGGCGCTGCTCGACGAGCCGTTCGCGGTCGTCGGCTATCCGTTGGAAACAGTCCTCGCCGAGAAGATCGTGACGATGATCGACCGCGGCGACGCCACGACTCGGGACCGCGACTTCGTCGACGTCTTCCTGCTCTCGGGTCGGCACGCGGTCGATGCGGAACGGTTCGGCGCGGCCTTGCGTGCCACCGGTGCCCATCGAGGCTCCGATCTCCGGCCGGTGGCGACGGTGCTCGTGGATCTGGCCACGGCGCGCCAGGTCGACTGGACCCGCTACTTGGCCCGCAACGGGCTCGAGGATTCGGCTCCGACGAGCTTCGCCGATGCGATCCGCGCGATCGCCGACTTCGCGGATCCTGTCCTGGCGGGCGAGGTCACCGCAGGGGAGTGGGACCCGGCGACCCGACGTTGGCGTCGGGCGTGAGGACGTCCGTCAGAGCGAGGGTCGGCGGCGCGCGGCTGCGAGCCGCTTGGCTGTGGCCACGACCTGAGCGCGGAACTCGGGCGGGAGCTCGTCGATATCCGTCACGATGCGCTCGTTGATCACGGCCGCTCGCTCGTCGGGGGACATCGCCTCGAGCTCCTCGGCGGTGATGAGCTTCCACCGGCTCATGACGGCACGGTAGCGATGCGGCGCAGCGCCGAGACGGACCCTGCGCCGCAGGTGTCGCTTGTCATCAATTTGTCATCAGAACTCGGAGAAACGGGCCGGTTCAGGGTGGTTCTCGTTGATACCCGACGGTACGTCGATCGCCCGGACTCCCTTGTCGCACAGGGGACAGGCCGGATTCAACGACACGCGCTGGTACGGCTCCGGCACGAGTTCAAGTCCCGCCTCCGACGCCATCAGTGACCTGCGCCAATGCGCAGCGCCCGAGAGGACGGGCCGGGCCGACGACGGCTCGCGCGTCGGGAGCGTCGCCCAAGTGGGCCGGGCGCTGCGCAGCGTGATCCTCGGATCGCCGGAACGACCGGCTGCGGGCGAGGACGTGTCGTGCTGCTCGGCCCATCGTCGGAACGCCGCTTCCGGGCGTGGTCGCGGGTCCGCTCCGAGGGGATGCAGCACCAGTCGGTGGGCGATACGGTACCCGCGTGCGCCTTCGCTCTCGGCCGGATCCGTCCCGCTTGCATGAGTGATCTGTCGTTCGGCATCGCGACCGGCGCGAAGTCTGGTGATGTCGGGGCGCTCGAGTCGTTGCCGATCGACTCGCTGTGGGTGGGCGGCCACGTGGCGTCGGTCAACCCCACGCCGGAGGTGATGGTCGAGCTCGTGTGGCTGGCGGCGCGAACCGAGCGCGTGCGCGTCGGGACGTCGATCCTGTTGTTGCCGCTCTACCCGCCGGCGATCGTCGCGAAGCAGGTCGCCGATCTTGACAACGCCTCCCACGGGCGCATCACGCTCGGGGTGGGGATCGGTGGTGAGTATCCCGGCGAGTTCCGGGCGTGCCACGTCCCGATCGAGGAGCGAGGTCCGCGGACCGACGAGGCGATCGAGCTGGTGCGCAAGCTGTGGACGGGCGAGCCGGTCGATCACGCCGGCCCGTACTACGCGATGTGCGACGTGCGCGTCCACCCTCCGCCGGTGCAAGTGGGAGGACCACCGATCGTGGTGGCGGGCCGGAAGCCGCCCGCGATGCGACGTGCCGCGCGGTTGGGCGACGGATGGATGCCGTACCTCTACTCGCCCCGGCGCTACGCCGAGTCGGTCGCCACGATCCGCGCCGTGGCCGATGAGATGGGCCGCGACCTCACCGGTTTCGAGTGGTTCGCGTTCGTGTTCGTCAATGTCGATTCCGACGCTGCCCGCGCGCGTGACGAAGCCGCCGGCTTTCTCGGCGGGACGTACCAGACGGGGGACTTCGAGGCGATGATCCGGTCGGTGGCGGCGGTGGGGAACCCCGACGACGTGACTGCGACCCTGCAGGCCTTCGTCGACGCCGGTGCGCGGCACTTCATCTTCGTCCCGGCGTCGCGGGATGGGTCCGCTCGCGTCGTCGACCGGCTCTTCGGTGAGGTCGTGCCGCGCTTGCGCGTGGGGGACTCGTAGTCGTGCTGCTCCACGACGTGGTCCGCATGAACGCCTTCCGCACGCCGACGCGGGCGGCCCTCTCGGACGACCGGCGTACGTACACCTTCTCGGACCTCCAAGTGCGCATGCACCGACTTGCCAACGCGATGACGACGCGCGTGGGACCCGGATCGCGCGTCGGGGTGTTGTCGAAGAACTCGTGTGAGTACGTGGAGTGCTACTACGGGATGTCAGCGGCGGGAATGGTGCTCACGCACCTCAACTACCGGCTGAGCCCGGCCGAGTGGGCGTGGGTCCTCAACGACTCCGAGGCCCGCGGCCTGGTCGTCGGCGCCGAGTTCTTCGACGCCGTCATGGGTGTCGTCGACGATGTGCCATCGCTGCAGTTCGTCGTCGTCGTCGTCGGTGACGAGGGGGCCGTGGCCCACCATCACGGCCCGATCGAGATCGTGGAGTACGAGTCGCTGCTGGCGGACGCGCGCGACCAACCTCCGGGACCCGGGGCC
>BTUT01000418.1:0-3305 GCA_045862935.1 Acidimicrobiia bacterium | reverse complement strand
CGCATCACGCGCTACGACGAGCCCATCCTCATCCACCTCTACTCGGAGGTGCTGCAGAAGTTCCGCCTGGCCGCGCGCGGCCGGGGCCGTTCCCGCCGCCCGCCGGAGGCGCGCAGGACGCGCGTGGACGGCGTCGTCGAGGACACCCACGAAGTGGGGGGTGGCGAAGCAGACCAGCAGGTCGGGATCGTGACCGCCGAGCTGATCGAGGATCTGCCCCGCGGCCTCGCCCACCGCGTGCGCGGGGAGCGGGTGGCGCGAGAGCGCGGCGGCGAAGCGGTCCGTGCTCGCCGTCGCGTGCGCCATCCCGCTCGACGCTACCGGTCAGCGGTCACGCCAGAGCAGGATCCGCAGGCGGGCCAGGCCCCACAGCGTGCGCGGCACGCGCCGCCAGATCGGTGAGCGTGACGGGCGTCGCTCCACGACCACGACCGGGAGCTCCACCGTGTGCAGGCCCGAACGCTCGGCTCGCAGGATCAGCTCGGTGTCGAACAGGTCGGTCCCGAAGTGGCACGCACGCGCGATCGGCTCCACGGCGTCCCGGCGCATGGCCTTCATGCCGTGCGTGTCGCTCACACGCAGGCCGAAGCCGTAGCGCAGCATCCCCGAGAACACCGCGGTGACGAGGCGCCGGAGCGGGCTGCGCTCGTCGCGCGCACCCGCGGTGCGCTTGGAGCCCACCACGATCGCCGGGCGATCCGGCGCGTCCAGGCGGGCGCACGCGTCCGCGACGAAATCGAGGTCGTAGTAGTCCACGTCGAAGTTCACGACGATCCCCCCGCGTGCCGCGAGGAGCCCGGCGCGCAGCGCAGCGCCGTAGTCGGGATCGGGGAGGTGCAGCGCGACGACCTCGGGCGTCGAGGCGGCCAGCCGGTCGGCGAGCGCGGCCGTCGCGTCCCGCGACCCGTTCTCCACGACGATCAGCTCGAACGCGCCGTCGTGCGGGGAGCCGCCGTCGAGGGTGTCGAGGGTGTCGAGGGTGTCGAGGGTGTCGAGGGCGTCGAGGGCCCGCACCCCCTCCGCGACCTCCTTCACCGACCGCTCGAGCAGCTCGGCTTCGTTGAACGCGGGCATCACGACGCTCAGCGCCAGGGGAGCGCGCCCGGGGGGCGGGGAGGGCACGTGGGTAGGCTACCGAGGCCTCACGCCCGATCCGCCACGCGCGGCGGAGCCGCGGCGCAACCCGAACCGCGCTCCACGACGTTCCCCGCAGGCAACGAGACGATGACCGACACGCTCACCGCGTTCGCAGAGCTGAACCCTGACGCCCCCGCGGTGGTGGTCGAGCCGTCGGTCGGTGGACGGGCGTCGACGACGACCTATGCCGACCTGAACCGGCTCGCGAACCGGCTCGCGAATTCGCTCCTCGACGCGGGTGCGCAGCCCGGTGAGCGCCTGGTGTGGTGCGGCCCGAACTCCCTCGAGGTCGTCACGACCCTGCACGCGGCGCGCAAGGCCGGGCTCGTGTCGGTCCCGCTCTCGTACCGCTTCACCGCCGAGGAGATGCGCTACGTCGTCGACAACTCCGACGCCACGACCGTGGTGATCGACGCAGAGCAGGCGCCGCTGCTCGCGTCGGTGCGCGACCGGCTGGCCAAGGTCGAGCGGGTCGTGGTGCACGGGCAACCCGTTCCCGAAGGCTGCCTCGACTACTCGGCGCTCGTCGACGCGGGATCGGAAGCCGAGCCCACCGCGGGCGAGACGGCCACCGGGTTCGGCGGCTCGATGATCTACACGTCGGGCACGACCGGGAACCCGAAGGGCGCGCTGCGCACGACGTCCGACGTCGACACGGTCGTCGCGCTCCTCGAGGCGTTGCGCTTCCGCGTGGGCGACGAGGTGTACCTCACGACCGGCCCGCTCTATCACTCGGGCCCGCTCATGTTCGCGACGATCATGCACTCGCTCGGCGGGTCGATGGTGACCATGCGCCGCTTCGATCCGAGCGCATGGCTGCGGGCCGTCGCCGAGCACCGCGCCACCAACACCTTCACTGCCCCGACCCAGCTGAAGCGCATCGTGAGCCTGCCGCCCGACGAGCTGGCCCGGGCCGACATGTCGTCCATGCGCATCCTCGTCGCCAACGCGGCGCCGGTGCCCTACGCGCTGAAGCAGGAGGTCATCGAGAAGCTCGGCGACGGATTCCTGTTCGAGATCTACGGCTCCACCGAGCTCGGGGTCGCGACGGTCCTGGCGCCCGAGGAGCAGCTGCGCAAGCCCGGCTCCTGTGGCCGGCCGTACGGTCCGATCGAGCTGAGGATCGTCCGGGACGACGGCACCGAGGCTCCGACGGGCGAGCCCGGCGAGCTGTTCATCCGCACCCGCCTGGGGATCGACGGGTACCACCGGACCGAGGAGCGCCTCGCCGAGCTCGACGAGGGCGACTGGAAGTCGGTGGGCGACGTCGCGTACCTCGACGACGAGGGCTACCTGTTCATCTGCGACCGCAAGAAGGACATGATCATCTCGGGGGGTGTGAACATCTACCCGGCCGAGATCGAGGCAGCGTTGCACCACCATCCCCAGGTGCTCGACGTCGCAGTCCTCGGTGTGCCCGACGACGAGTGGGGCGAGGCCGTCCACGCCATCGTGCAGCCACGGCCGGGCGAGGTGATCGACCTCCACGAGCTCGACGCGTTCGTGGGCGAGCGGCTCGCGTCCTACAAGCGACCCCGCACGTACGAGGTGCGCGACGCGCTCCCGCGCACCGAGTCGGGCAAGCTCCTCAAGCGGGTGCTGCGTGACGAGCTCTGGCGCGACCGGGACCAGAAGGTCTGACCGCACCATGGCGCACACGCTCGCCGAGGACGTCTCGGCCGCGCTGCTCGCGGAGCACGGCGTCCCCGTCGCTCCGTCCGTGCGCGTCGACGGCCCCGAGGCGGCGGTGGACGCCGCGCGGGAGCTCGGCTTCCCCGTGGTCGTGAAGCTCGTGGGTGACGCCATCGCGCACAAGACCGAGCGGGGCCTCGTGCGGCTCCGGGTCGGCGACGAGGCTGCGGTGCGCGTGGCCGCGACCGAGCTCCTCGCGGCCGCGACACCGGCCGACGGCCCGGTGGGCCTGCTCGTCGCACCGATGCTGCGCGGCACCCGCGAGCTCGTGGCCGGGATCGTGCGCGATCCACAGTTCGGGCCCTGCGTGATGGTCGGGGTCGGCGGCGTGCTCACCGAGGCGCTCGCCGACGTGGCGTTCGTCCCCGTCCCGGTCGACGAGGTCGATGCGGAGGAGGCCATCGAGTCGCTCGCGGCGCAGGCGCTGCTCGGGCCCGTGCGCGGCGAACCCCCCGTGGACCGCGACGCGCTCGTGT
>BTUT01000417.1:0-3315 GCA_045862935.1 Acidimicrobiia bacterium | reverse complement strand
CAACGCGGTGAGCGCCCGGGCGCGCGCGTTGTGATCGGACGCTCGACGCAGCTTGTGCTGGGTGAACGCCTCCTCCGCGTTGTGCGTGACCATCGCCAGCAGCTCGCGCTTCGGGCCTCGGCGCGGCACGCGTACGTGCACGCGCGCCCTTGCGCCCCGGGCCACGGTGAGGAACTCCTCGTAGAGGTCCGGATCCTCGGGCGCGGTAGGCACGAGCACCTCGCGAGGCACGTCCTCGGGAGCGGCACCACCGTAGAGCTGCTCGACGATCTTGCCGACGAGCGCCGCGGCGTCCACGTCCTCCACCTTGTCGACCACCATGCCCTTGCGTCCGACGACACGCCCGCGACGCACGAAGAAGACCTGCACCGACGCCTCGATCGGGTCCTCCGCGATGCCGATCACGTCGAAGTCCTCCTCGCGCGGCGCCACCATCTGCTGGCGCTCGACCGCCTTGCGCACCGAGGCGAGCTGGTCCCGCAGGCGGGCCGCACGCTCGAACTCGAGATCATCCGACGCCTGGTACATCTGGCGCTCGAGGCGGTCGAGCACCGTTGTCTGGTCACCGTCGAGGAACGCGACGAGGTCGCCGACGAGCGCGTCGTAGTCGGCGTGCGCGATCTCGCCGACGCACGGTGCCGCGCACTTCTCGATGTGCGCGTAGAGGCAGGGACGGCCGAGACGCTGGTGCCGGTCGAACTTGGGTTGGGTGCAGGTGCGGATCGGGAAGGTCCGCAGCAACAGGTCGAGGGTCTCGCGGATTGCGTACACGTGCGCGTACGGGCCGTAGTAGCGGACGCCCTTGCGCTTCTTGCCCCGGAGGACCATCGCGCGCGGCCAGGTCTCGTCGAGGGTCACGGCCAGGTACGGGTACGACTTGTCGTCCTTGTAGCGGATGTTGAACCGGGGCCGGTGGGTCTTGATGAGGTTGTACTCGAGGAAGAACGCCTCCACCTCGTTGCGGACCTCGATCCACTCCACGGTCGCGGCGCTGGTCACCATCTGGCGGGTCCGGGCCGCCAGCGTCTCCGGTGGCGCGAAGTAGCTCGCGAGCCGGCTGCGCAGGCTCTTCGCCTTGCCGACGTAGAGCACGCGACCCTCGGCGTCCTTGAACAGGTACGAGCCCGGAGCGTCCGGGACCGTGCCGGGTGCGGGACGCACGAGCGCCGTGTCGTCGCGGGCCATGACCACCCCAGTCTCCCAGTGTTTGGACGGTCTCCGGTGCCGGGGCGCCGCTACACGTCCAAACGGGGAACGTGTCGGCGCGGCGGGAGCGTTAACCTGGGTGCAGGCCGGCCTGGTACTCCGGCCGAAGATCAGTCCCGGGGCCGACAACCCCGCGGTGGGCGACCAGGCTGTCCCCGCCGGCCACCAACCGGGACTCCCCACAGGGGGCACCACAACATGCTGCGACTCCAGGCTCCGCTTCCGGACCGCTACACCCTCGCGACACCCGACGAGCTCGAGACCATGATCCGGGAGGCGAAGGCGGCGCTCGGGACCCGGCTGCTCGTCCTCGGACACCACTACCAGCGCCCCGAGGTCATCCGCTGGGCCGACATGCGGGGAGACTCGTTCAAGCTCGCCCGGTTCGCGGCGGACTCCGACCAGGCCACGGACATCGTGTTCTGCGGCGTGCACTTCATGGCCGAGTCGGCCGACATCCTCACGGGCGCCCATCAGCGGGTGGTCCTCCCCGATCTCAACGCCGGGTGCTCGATGGCCGACATGGCCGACGCCGACCAGGTCGAGGAGTGCTGGGAGGCGCTCGCGGACGTGACCGACATCGAGCGCGTGGTCCCGATCACGTACATGAACTCGTCCGCGGCCTTGAAGGCGTTCGTCGGTCGCCACGGCGGTGCCGTGTGCACGTCGTCGAACGCGCGCGCGGTCCTCGACTGGGCCTTCGAGCGTGGCGACGGCTCCCGCCGCACGGCGCGGGGTGCAGCACCCGACGTGAAGGTGCTGTTCTTCCCCGATCAACACCTCGGCCGCAACACCGGCTACCAGATGGGCTACGACGAGACCCACATGCGGGTCTGGAACCCCCGCCACGAGCTCGGCGGCCTCACCGAGCGCGACGTGAAGGAGGCCGTCTTCCTCCTGTGGCGGGGCTGGTGCTCCGTGCACCAGCGGTTCACTCCCGAGCACGTCCACGAGTTCCGCGCCGCGCACCCCGACGGCATCGTGATCGTGCATCCCGAGTGTCGGCACGACGTGGTCGAGCTCGCCGATCAGGTCGGTTCCACCGAGCGCATCCTCGAGTGGTCGACGGCGGCCCCCGAGGGCGCGACTCTCGGCATCGGCACCGAGATCCACATGGTGCAGCGCATGGCCACCGAGATGCCCGACAAGGCGATCATGTCGCTCGATCCCCTCGTGTGCCCGTGCTCCACGATGTTCCGCATCGACGAGCCCCATCTGGCCTGGTGCCTGGAGTCGCTGGTGCGTGGCGAGGTCGTGAACCAGATCGTGGTCGACGGCGAGACCGCCGAGGGCGCCCGGATCGCGCTGGAGAGGATGCTGGCGATCACCTGAGCCCGGCGACCGCCGTCGCCGGGAGGTCGCCCGGCCGCGGTGCGGCCACGGCTCGCAGCCCGACCACCACGCGCGCCGTCACGTCGCCGCGCACTGCCGCGCGAGCGAGACGGTGATGACCGTCGACGATCTCGTACCACTCCGTACGCCGCACCGCACGGACGAAGATGGGATCGCCCGTTGTGGTCCGACCCTGGATCGGTGGAGCAAGGGTCGAATCGTCGTCGAGCCAGCTCGCGAACGCGCGCGCCTGTGTGAGCACGTCGGCGTCGGAGCACCCGCCGAAGTAGCTCCCGGTGATCGCGATGCACTGGAGAGCGTTCTGCGCGTACGGGGTGGACCGCAGCCACGCGTCGTCGTCGAAGCAGTCCGGGCTGTCCTGGTAGGCCCGCAGCAGGGCGACGTGGGGCCCATCGACCAGCCGCGTGACCTGCCGACGGGGATCACCGGTCATCCGGGCGTACTCCGCGGCCGACCAGCCGTTCTCCCCGCCGAGCAGGAACCGGGTGATCGGCACCGCCCTCGTGCGGGCCTCGAGCCATCGGCGCCGGACGATCCGGCGAGAGTCGCGCAGCAGGTCGAGGGATGCCGCCGGGTGGAGACGCTGCTCCGAAGTGCGGCCGGCTCGGGGGACACGCACCGGGGACCTCGAGGTCACCATCTCACAGTACGACGGCGTGCCGCAGGCAGCGAGACCTCACCCGTCACCGCGCGATGCGCCCGACCTCGCGCTTCTGCGCCCGACCTCGCGCTTCGCATCGGTGCGAGGGGCCGTGC
>BTUT01000416.1:0-3317 GCA_045862935.1 Acidimicrobiia bacterium | reverse complement strand
ACGCCGGCGTGTCGTCGCGCGCGGACCCGTGGAGCGGCCCGCTCGACGTGTGGCGCTGGGTGATCGACGTGAACGTGCTCGGGGTGGTGCACGGCGTGCGCGCGTTCCTCCCGCACCTGCTCGCGGGTGGGGGCCACATCGTGAACACCGCGTCCATGGCCGGGCTGGTGCCCGGCGTGGGCGCGCCGTACGACGCGTCGAAGCACGCCGTGGTGGCGCTCACCGAGGACCTGTTCCTCGATCTCCAGGCACGCGGCGCCCCGGTCGGGGTGAGCCTGCTGTGCCCCGGCTGGGTGCGGACCAACATCGCCGACGCGGATCGCAACTGGCCCCCGGAGCACGGCGAGCGGCCCGAGCGGGCGGCCACCACCGCGGCGATCGAGCACCACCTCCGGCGGGCCATCGCCGAGGGGCTCACCCCGGCCGCGGTCGCCGAGCTGGTCGCCGACGCCGTGCGCACCGGCCGCTTCTGGGTGCTCCCGAGCCCCGACTGGCTCGAGCTCGCATCACAGCGCTGGGACCGGATCCGCGCCCACGCCGACCCGCAGTGGCCGGACCGGATCCCCGGCTTGCCGCCCATGAGCCGGCTCTACCAGGATCTGGCCGCCGCGGCACCCCCCGCGGGGACCCTCGACTGACGCGCAGGGGGCAGGGACCGTGCGAACGAGGACCACCACACGACACCACACGCGCGCGTACGGCTCGCCGGCGCCGCGCCGTCGGGTGACGAGCCGGCTGGCCATCGCCGCACTCGTCACGGCGGCGCTCTCGCTGGGCAGTGTGGCGGCCGCCGCCGGCCCCCCGGACTCGCAACCGCTCGTGACGGACGGCGCGGTCACCGATCCGATCGAGCGACCCGCCGAGCCGGTTCCCGGCCAGTACATCGTCACGCTGCGCGAGCCCGCTCCGGCGGCAGGCCAGGCGCCGTCGACGCAGGCGCCATCCCCCTCGGAGTCCCACGCTGGTGTCGAGGCGCAGGCCGCCGACCTCGCCGGCCGGTACGGCGGCACGGTGCTCGTGACCTACGCGACGGCGCTCTCGGGGTTCGGCGTCCGGATGTCGGACGCCGAGGCGCGCGCGCTCAGCCGGGACCCCGCGGTCGCCTCCGTCGCCCAGGACGGCTACGTCCACGCGCTCGCCACCCAGTGGCCCGCCACGTGGGGGCTCGACCGCGTCGACCAGCGCGACCTTCCCCTCGACGGGGCGTTCACGTACGCATCCGACGGTGCCCGCACCACGGTGTACGTGATCGACTCCGGGATCCGGACCGACCACGAGGACTTCGAGGGTCGGGCGTACGTCGGCGCCGACTTCGTCGGAGACGGTCGCAACGGCCAGGACTGCCATGGCCACGGGACGCGCGTCGCGTCCGTCGTGGGTGGTCGCACCTGGGGCGTCGCGAAGAACGTGGCTCTGGTCTCCGTGCGCGTCCTCGGGTGCAGCGGCACCGGAACCAACATGGCCGTGATCGCCGGGATCGACTGGGTGACCGCGCACCACGAGTCCCCGGCCGTCGCCAACGTCAGCATCGGTGCACCCTCGAACCCGACCGAGAACGCGGCGGTCGTGAACTCCATCGCGTCGGGCGTCACCTACGTCGTCGCCGCGGGGAACGACGGCGACGACGCGTGCAACCACTCGCCCGCAAACGCAGCCGGCGTGATCACGGTGGGCGCCACCGACGCTTCGGACCGGCGGGCCTCCTTCTCGGACGTGGGTCCGTGCGTCGCGCTCTTCGCGCCGGGCGTCGAAATCACGGCGGCCTCCAACGGCAACAACACCGCGACGGAGACGAGGCAGGGCACCTCGTACTCGAGTCCGTACGTCGCGGGCATCGCGGCGGCGTTCCTGAACAGCAACCCGAGCGCCACGCCGGCACAGGTGCGTGCCGCGCTCGTCGCGAACGCGTCGAACGGTCGGGTCACCGACCCCGGGCCCGGCAGCCCGAACGCGCTCGCGTTCTCGGGATTCATCGGCGCGCCGCCGCCGGGGCCCACCACGCCGGTGAGTCGGATCTTCGGCGCCGACGCCATCGACACGTCGCTGGCGATCTCGCAGGCGATGTTCGGCTCCGGTGGCGCCTCGGCCCTCGTGCTCGCCCGCTCCGACCACTTCGCCGACGCCCTCGCCGCCGGCCGGCTCGCCGCGAGGGTCGCCGGAACGCTGCTGATCACCCCGGGTGCGGGGACCCAGTCCGGTCTCGATCCGCGCGTGCGCGCCGAGATCCAGCGGGTCCTGCCCAGGGGGCGCACCGTCTACGTCCTCGGCGGCGAGCTCGCGCTCGGATCCGCGATCGACACGGAGCTGCGGGCTCTCGGGTACACGGTGGTGCGCGTGTGGGGCGTCAACCAGTTCTCCACCGCCGTCGCGATCGCTGACCGGCTCGGGAACCCACCGGTGGTCTTCGAGGCCACGGGCCTCAATTTCGCCGACGCACTGTCGGCGGTGCCCGCCGCCATCCAGGCCGGCGGCGCGATCCTCCTCACCAACGGCAGCCACCAGGCCCCCGAGACCGCGGCCTACCTCGCCGCGCACCCACCGTCGACCCGGTTCGCGATCGGCGGCCCGCTGGCGGCCGCGGGCGCTGATCCCCTCGCGATCCCGGTGTACGGCGCGGACCTGTTCGCGACCTCGGCCGTGGTCGCAAACCGCTTCTTCCGCAACGCGAGCGCCTTCGGAGCGGCCACCGGGCTCAACTTCCCCGACGCGCTCGCCGGCGGTGTGTTCATGGGCGCGCCCGGCCACGTCGGCCCCGTGCTGCTGGTCGCGGGGTCGAGCCCCGTCCCGACGGGCATCGCCGCGTACCTCACCCGCACCGACACCTCGGCCCGGGGCTACCTCTTCGGTGGGCCGCTCGCGGTCGGCGACGACGTCGCGAGCGAGCTGGGCCGGCTGTGATGCCCCCGCGCGGCGCGCGGCACGGTGCGGCTCGCGGCGCGGCGACACTTGCGGCGTCCACCACCGAGTCGTAGCGTCGTCGACGAGCCGCTCGGACACCCACCGAGGCCTCCGGCCAACTCCGAGCGGTTGCGCGAGGAGGTGGCGCCATGGCCATCGACGAGTCCCGCCTGGAAGCGCTGATCGGACAGCTCGCCGGGCACATGACGGGCGGCGCGCTGTGCGTCGCGATCTGGCTGGGCGACGAGCTCGGCTACTACCGAGCGATGGCGGGGACCGGCCCACTCGACGCCGACGCCCTGGCCGGGAAGACGGGGTGCAACGCGCGGCTCACGCGCGAGTGGCTCGACAGCCAGGCGGCCGCGGGGTTGGTCACCTACGACGCGGATCGCGA
This sequence comes from Acidimicrobiia bacterium, assembly GCA_045862935.1. Taxonomy (GTDB): domain Bacteria; phylum Actinomycetota; class Acidimicrobiia; order IMCC26256; family PALSA-555; genus CAIUKV01. The sequence continues at coordinate 25 of BTUT01000416.1, read as the reverse complement.
CCGCTACGAGCTCTCGGACGAGGCC
>BTUT01000415.1:0-3321 GCA_045862935.1 Acidimicrobiia bacterium | reverse complement strand
CGCGACGCGCGCGGCGGCGCGCGCGACGGCGCCCAGGCGCCCGAGGTCGAGACCCACCTCGTCAACACCGTGCTCACCAACGGTGCCCGCTACTACGTCGACCACGCGCACCCGGAGTACTCCACACCCGAGTGCGTCGACGCGCGCGAGCTGGTGATCGCCGACAAGGCGGGGGAGCGGATCCTCGCGCGCTCCATGCGGGCCGCCGCGCGGCTGCTCGACCCCGGCCAGGCGATCGTGGTCTACAAGAACAACTCCGACGGCAAGGGCAACAGCTACGGCACCCACGAGAACTACCTCGTGGACCGGAGCCTGCCGTTCGCGCACCTCGTGCGCCACCTGCTGCCGTGGTTCGTGTCCCGCCAGGTGCTCACCGGTGCCGGCAAGGTGGGCAGCGAGAACGGCTCGGGGGCGGTCGAGTTCCAGATCAGCCAGCGGGCCGACTTCTTCGAGGAGGAGGTCGGGCTCGAGACCACGCTGAAGCGCCCGATCGTGAACACCCGCGACGAGCCGCACGCCGACCCGCAGCTGTACCGGCGACTCCACGTGATCGCGGGGGACGCCAACCTCTGCGAGGTGTCGACCTTCCTCAAGGTGGGCACCACCGCGATCATCCTGGCGATGATCGAGGACGACTTCATCGACAAGGACCTCAGCCTCGCCGGCGCCGTTCCGGCGATGCGGGTCGTCTCACACGACCCGACCTGCCGCGCGACGATCGAGCTCGTCGACGGCGCACGATGCACGGCGGTGGAGCTCCAGTGGGAGTTCCTGCGCCTCGCCCGGAAGTACGCCGACGACGTCGGCCTCGAGGTGTGCGGCGGCGACCTCGTCGGAGGCTCCGTCCTCGACCGGTGGGAGCACGTGCTCACGGCGCTCGAGCGTGACCCTCGGACGCTCGACGGCCAGCTCGACTGGGTCACCAAGCTGTGCCTCCTCGACGCCTACGCGAGTCGCGACGGGCTCTCGTGGGCCGACCCGAAGCTGGCGTTGCTCGACCTCCAGTACCACGACGTGCGACCCGAGCGCTCCCTCTACGAGCGGCTCGTCGACGCCGGCACCGTCGAGCGGATCGCGACGGAGGACGAGGTCACCCACGCGATCGCCAACCCGCCCGAGAGCACCCGGGCCTACTTCCGGGGCAGCTGCCTCGAACGGTGGCCCGACGCCGTGGTCGCCGCCAACTGGGACAGCCTGATCCTCGACGTGGGCGCCGACCCGCTCAAGCGGATCCCCATGATGGAGCCGCTGCGGGGCACCCGAGCCCACGTGGAGTCCCTGTTCGCCGAGGCCCGCACGCCGGCCGATCTCGTGTCCCGACTGTCGTCGTAGTCGCGTATCGTCCTCAGCAGACGGCCGCACCCGAGCCGGCGGCCCCACGAGCGCGAGTCCCCGTCCACGCAGCCCCCGCGTGGCACGCTGAAGACCTCCAGGAGGTACCCATGGCCGAGCAGCAGCGCAGGCAGCGCCCCTCGCCGAAGGAGCGCGTCGCCGAGGAGGAGAGCGTCGCCGCGCCCACCGACCGCGGCGAGAAGCTCAAGTCGGACCTCGACGACCTCCTCGACGAGATCGACGAGGTCCTCGAGGAGAACGCCGAGGAATTCGTGAAGTCGTACGTCCAGAAGGGCGGCGAGTAGCGCGCGGGCGGGAACGGACGGGGGGCGCGGCGACACGAGTGTCGGCGCAGCCGGACAGTCACGACCGCCCACTAGGCTCCCGGCCCGGTGAACGAGAGCCCACTGCCCTTCTTCGCGACCGGCGACGACCCGGGCGCGTCGTTCGTCGATCTGCTGCGCCGGGTGGCACCCGAACGGGTCCCCGGAGCCGTCGGTGGCGGCGCGACCGGTGTGGCCACCGGCGACGCGCCCTTCGAGGTCACGCACGGCACGACGATCGTGGCCATCCGCTACGCCGACGGCGTGGTCATGGCGGGCGACCGTCGGGCCACCGCCGGCTCGCTGATCGCCAGCCGGCGCATCGAGAAGGTGTTCCCGGCCGACGACTTCTCCGGAGTGGCGATCGCGGGTGCCGCGGGACCGGCGGTCGAGCTCGTGCGCCTCTTCCAGGTGCAGCTCGAGCACTACGAGAAGATCGAGGGTGAGATCCTCAGCCTCGAGGGGAAGGCCAACCAGCTCGCCGGTCTGGTGCGGGCGAACCTGCCGGCCGCGATGCAGGGCTTCGTCGTCGTCCCGCTGTTCGCCGGCTTCGACGCGCGTCGGGGGCGCGGCCGGGTCTTCTCCTATGACGCCACCGGCGGCAAGTACGAGGAAGCCGACTTCCAGGCCACCGGATCGGGCGGGATCCACGCCCGCAACTGGATCAAGGCGACGTGGCAGGAGGGGATGACGCGCGACGAGGCCGTCGATCTCGCGCTCCGAGCGCTGTTCGCCGCGGCCGACGAGGACTCCGCAACCGGCGGCCCCGACCTCGTGAGGCGCATCTTCCCGGTCGTGGCCACCATCGACGAGCAGGGCTACGCCGCACTCGGCGACGACGAGGTGGGGGCCCGCGCCGAGGCGCTCATCGGCGGGCGCGAGGAGGGGGCAGGGTTGTGAGCCCGCACCCGGTGAGCACGGGAGGCCGCACGTCGTGACGATGCCCTTCTACGTCTCCCCCGAGCAGGTCATGAAGGACCGGGCCGACTACGCCCGCAAGGGCATCGCCCGGGGCCGCAGCCTGGTGGCCTTCAGCACCGTCGACGGCATCGTGATCGTCGCCGAGAACCCGTCCCGCACGCTCTACAAGATCAGCGAGATCTACGACCGCATCGCGTTCGCCGGGGTGGGCAAGTACAACGAGTTCGAGATGCTGCGCATCGCGGGGGTGCGCCAGGCCGACGTGAAGGGCTACTCGTTCGCCCGCGAGGACGTGAACGCCCGCTCGCTCGCCAACGCGTACGCCCAGACGCTCGGTCAGGTCTTCACCCACGAGATGAAGCCCTACGAGGTCGAGATCCTCGTGGCGCAGGTCGGCGAGACCCAGGACGGCGACGAGCTCTTCCACATCCTCTACGACGGCACGGTGATGGACGAGCAGGGCTTCACCGTGCTCGGGGGGCAGGCCGAGACCATCACCGAGGCGACCCGCGAGCGCTACACCACCGACCTCGACCGCCGCGCCGCGGTGCAGCTCGGGGCGTCGGTGCTCGCCGCGGAGGACGACGCGCTCGAGGCGCCGCAGCTCGAGGTCGCGTTCCTCGACCGTGCTCGGACCCGCCGCGCGTTCCAGCGCATCCGCGGCACCGAGCTCGCCACGCTGCTCGCGTCGTAGGAACGGTCTCTCCCGCCCGGCGCCCGAGTCGTGGGGTGGCGCGAGCGACCC
>BTUT01000414.1:0-3323 GCA_045862935.1 Acidimicrobiia bacterium | reverse complement strand
GAGCGCCCGGTCGCCTTGAAGCGTGAGCACGACGCGCAGCAGGTGGTCCACGAGCTTCTCGCCGAGCAGCGCGCCGCGATCACCGCGATGCTGGCCGAAGCCGACCGCGCGCGCGATGCGCTCGCGGCCCGACTCGATCAGGAGCAGGCGGCGGCGGCCGCCGAGGAGGCGGCCCGCATCCGGGCGTTGCAAGCGGCCAGCCGGGTCCCGGCCCCGTCGTCCGGGAACCCGAGCGCGGGCGGGGGCACCACCGCGGGATCGACCGGCGGAGCGCCGAGCGGGGCGGGCCAGGTCATCGCGAACCCGGGGGGCGGGAGCTTCCAGTGCCCGGTGGCGGGGTCGGGCTACAACGACAACTACGGGTCGCGGGGGAGCGGCTTCCACTGGGGCATCGACATGTTCGCCTCGTCCGGCGTGCCCCTCGTGGCGGTGAAGGCGGGGAAGATCTGGCACATGCCGATGAACGGTGCCGGTGGCAACGAGGCCTACCTCGACGCCGACGACGGCAACACCTACTTCTACGCGCACCTCTCGGCGTACGCGGGCGGTCCCCGGTCCGTGGTGCAGGGCGAGGTGATCGGGTACGTCGGCGCGACCGGGAACGCCGTCGGCGCCCACCTGCACTTCGAGATCCGCGTCGGCGGGCCCAACGGCCAGCGGATCGACCCCTTCCCGACGCTGCAGTCGGCGGGCTGCTGAGCCCGCGCGTGGGCCGCGGCGGCTGAGCCCACGCGCTGGCGGCCGAGCGCCCGGTGGGGCACCATGCCGTGCACGAACGTGACCGACGAACCCGTCGGATCCGACACCGAGGAGCCCGCGTGAGCCGCGAACCACACGACGCCCCGCAGATCGCCCCCGGCGAGATCACCGGCTGGCCGTTGCTGAAGATCGTCTACCGCAGCGATCCCGACCGGATCGCCGACCTCCTCCCACCCGGCATCACGCCGGGACGCAACCCGCACGTGCACATCAACGTCTACAACGTGCCGGTGAACGGCGAGCCCGAGTACGGCGTGTCGACGAAGGTCGAGGCCGACTACGACGGCCGCGCGGGCTACTACAGCCTCGGCCTCGGCATCGACCAGGAAGCCGCGATCTTCATCAGCCGCGAGATCAACGGCCAACCGAAGTTCCCCTGCTCGATCCGCTACTTCCGCCTCGGCGACACGGTCGAGGCGCGCTGTACGCACCAGGGCTACACGTTCCTCGAGTTCACGGGGCGGGTCACGGGCGCCGTGGGCGATCCGAGCGGTGAGTACACCGAGCACGAGTGGTGGATCAAGTTCTCACGCGCGGTCGGCGGGGCCGAGAAGGAGTACGACTTCCCGCCGCACGTCGTGCGCGTCACCAACGTGAACGACACCGCCTACGTGGAGGAGCTCGACGGCAACCTCGGGCTGCGCGACAGCCCGTGGGACCCGTACACCGAGCTGCTGCCGATGCGCGAGCAGCTCTCCGCGCGGTTGGTCACACCGATCTTCAAGGAGCGGGAGATCGTGCTCGAAGGCGCGTTGGACCCGCTCGCGTTCTGGCCGTACGCCGACACCATCGGTGGTTCGCGCTGGCCGGGGGAGCGGGGCGGCCCGCGTCGCGTCGGCTGAGTGCGCGTCCCGCTCAGACCGCGGCGGCGCCCAACGTCTCCATCGCCGCGCACATGCCGCCGTCGACCAGCAGGTCACAGCCCGTGACGAAGCTCGCAGCCGGTGAGCACAGGTACTCCACGACCGCCGCGAGCTCGTCGGCGGTCCCTTCGCGCCCGAGCGGTGTGTGCTCGAGCAGGACGGTCATCACCGGGTGCGCGGCCGTCTCCTGGCGGCCCATCGGGGTGTCGATGAGGCCGGGCGAGATCGAGCAGATGCGCCCGCCCTGCGGGCCCCAGGACACCGCGACGCGTCGGGCCAGCCGCTGCACGCCGCGCTTGGCCCAACCGTAGGCCACGCCCGGGTCCTCGATGCTCTCCCCGGCTGCGGCCCGCAGGCGCGTGAGGAGCTCGGGGTGCAACGGCTCGTCGAGCACCGCATCGAACGGCGGGTCACCCGCGGCCGCCGCGAGATGGGCGGCCGAGGACGCGAAGCAGACCATGGCGGTCCCGGTGGTGACGAGCGGCGTGAGCGCTTCGGCCAGGAGTGCCGTCCCGACGAGGTCGACCTGGAAGATCGCGCGCCAGTCGGCCATCGTCGGCGAGATGCCGGCCGCGTGAGCAATCGGTCCGAGCCGCCCCAGCTCCGCGACGCGCTCGGCGAGCGCGCCGATCTGCTCGCGGTCGGTCACGTCGAGCGCGACGGCCACGACCTCGCAGGCGGAGCCGGCGAGCGCGTCGGCCGCGGCGTCGAGGCTCGGGGCGTCGCGGTCCACGAGGACGAGCACGTCGGCGGTCGACGTGAACCGGTCGGCGCAGGCGCGGCCCATGCCGCGGCCGGCGCCCGTGACGAGGGCAACGGATCGGGTCATCCGCGGAGTCTCGCACGGCACCGGCCGCCGACGCAGGCGACCGTGCGGCTACACCTCGAATCGGCGATCGTCGACCGCGATGAGTGCTCCCACGAGCTCCTCGCGTGTGGCGCGCGCGGCGAGGTCGGGATCCTCCGACACCGCGATGCAACGCGGCCCGTCGGGGGTGTCGGCGATCACCGTGGTGCGCACCGGATCCAGACCGTCGTAGAAGACCGTGTAGGTCACGACCCGGGCGGGGCCCCGGTGGCTCGGAACGACCGGACGACGCTCGGACACCGTCGCTGCCTCGGCCGCGAGGTCACCCACGAGCAGCGGCGACGAGCCGGGATCGGTCGAGTACACGGCGAGGCCCGGCTTGTTCATGAGGCCGCTGAGCGTGCTGACCAGCCCGAGCGCCCCGCGCCGCGAGCGAACCCGTTCGACCATCGCGGCGGTGGTCTGGAGCACGAAGTTGTTCCACGGTCCGCCCGCGAACGCCTCGCCGCCGGTGATCGTGGGCGTCCCGTCGATCGGGAGGCCGAGCGCGCGCTGCTGCACGCGAACTGCGGCCGGGAAGCAGCTGTACAGCTCGACCAGGTCGAGGTCGGCGAGAGGATGGCCGAGGTGGGCCTCGGCGGCGCGGCCGAGGACCTCCATCGCCGGCCAGCGGTGGACGACCCCGCGCTCGGAGAGCGGGATCGACAGGCTCGACTCGAGTGCGACGAGGGGAAAGACCATCTGGTCGGGGTCGACTCCGAGGCGCCGCGCCGCGCCGAGGCTGCACACGACGATCGCCGCGGCCTGGTCGACGTTCATCTGTGCGCAGTGCCACTTGTTGTAGGGGAACGCCAGTGGCCGGTTGGCCGGGCTCGGGTCGCGGAGGAACGCCT
>BTUT01000413.1:0-3326 GCA_045862935.1 Acidimicrobiia bacterium | reverse complement strand
CCTCACGCTGGCCGCGAACACCGCCTACGCCGACTTCCCCCGGCTCTCGTCGATCATCGCCCGCGACGGTTACCTGCCCCGCCAGCTCGCCAATCGCGGCGACCGGTTGGTGTTCTCGAACGGGGTCCTGTTCCTCGCGGGGGCGGCGGCGGCCCTCATCATCGGGTTCGGGGGCACGACGAACGCGCTGATCCCGCTGTACGCGGTGGGCGTGTTCACGTCGTTCACGCTCTCGCAATTCGGCATGGTCCGCCACCACCAAACCGAGCGCGAGCCCGGCTGGAAGCGCAGCATGGTGATCAACGCCGTCGGGTCGGCGGCCACGCTGGTCGTGCTGCTCATCGTGGGCGTGACGAAGTTCTCGTCCGGCGCGTGGGTGCCGATCGCCGTCATCCCGGCGATCATCGTGCTGTTCAAGAGCATCCACCGGCACTACGCCCGAGTCGAGAAGAGCCTGCGCGTCGAGCCCGGGTTCCGCCCGCGGCGCATGAACCACACGGTCGTCGTGCTCGTGGGCCGCGTGCACCGCGGGGTGATCGACGCCCTGGCCTACGCGAGGTCGCTCAACCCCAGCCACCTCTTGGCGGTGAGCGTCGTCACCGACGAGGAGGAGCAGGACAAGATCGTCAACCAGTTCCGGGAGTACGACCTCGACGTCGAGCTCGAGACGGTCTACTCGCCCTACCGCGAGCTCACCCGGCCGATCCTCCACTTCGTCGACGAGCTCGAGGCGCGCTACGAGAACGACATCATCACCGTGCTGATCCCCGAGTTCGTCGTGCGCCACTGGTGGCAGCACGTGCTGCACAACCAGTCGGCCCTGATCCTCAAGGGGCGCCTGCTGTTCCGCAAGGGCATCGTCGTGACCTCCGTGCCCTACCACACGTAATGTTGGTCTCGCGCGCTGCGGCTGGGGATGCCCGAGCCGCGGGCGCTCGCTCGACTGCACCCGTCGCTCGCTGCGCTCGCTCCGTACGCGGGATCGCCGGTTGGACGGCGGGAGGAGCGCGGCCGTACTGTCCCGGCGCGCCCAGACCGGGCGGGAGAGCGCGCGCGTCCCGGTGTTCGATGATCACCGAGGCGGGTGCCGAGGGGGCTGTCGTCGGCCACGTCGGAGATCCCGAAGTGAGCCGGCGCCGCCGGGACAAGGAGCGAGCACCGGATGCAACAACTCATCCTCGCGGCCGAGGGCGGGTACCAGAGCTTCGAGCTCACGTCGACCGAGTGGTACTGGCTGATCTTCTGCGCCGCGACCGCGGTGCTCGCGATCGTCGTCGGCTTCGTCCTCGTGCGCAGCGTCCTCGCGGCCGACCAGGGAACGCCGAAGATGGTCGAGATCGCGCAGGCCATCCAGGAAGGCGCGATGGCCTACCTGCGCCGGCAGTTCAAGACGATCGCCATCATCCTCGTGCCCGTTGCGGTGCTGGTGTTCGTCACCTCGGTCGAGGTGCTCAAGCCCGACGGCGCCGAGGCGCTCGGCTTCGGTGAGTCGGGCCTCTACCGCACGATCGCGTTCGTCGCCGGCTGCCTCCTCTCGGGGCTCACCGGTTTCATCGGCATGTCGCTCGCGGTGCGGGGCAACGTGCGCACCGCGGCCGCCGCCCGCAGCGGTTCGCTGAAGGACGCCCTCAAGGTGGCGTTCCGCACCGGGGGCGTCGCGGGCATGTACACGGTCGGCCTCGGCCTGCTCGGCGCCACCGTGATCATCATGATCTTCCAGAACACCGCGTCGGCGATCCTCGTGGGCTTCGGCTTCGGTGGCTCGCTGATCGCCCTGTTCATGCGGGTGGGCGGTGGCATCTTCACCAAGGCGGCCGACGTCGGCGCGGACCTGGTGGGCAAGGTCGAGCAGGGCATCCCCGAGGACGACCCCCGCAACCCGGCCACCATCGCCGACAACGTGGGCGACAACGTGGGCGACTGCGCGGGCATGGCCGCCGACCTGTTCGAGAGCTACGAGGTCACCCTCGTCGCGTCGATCATCCTCGGCGTCGCGGCGTTCAACTCGATCGGCATGAACCCCGCGCTCGGGGTCGTCTTCCCGCTCGTGGCCCGCGCCATCGGCGTGCTCGCGTCGATCGTGGGTGTCTACATGGTGCGGGCCACCGACAAGGACAAGTCGGCGATGGCGCCGATCAACCGAGGGTTCATCACCGCGGGCGTGCTCACCGTCATCGGCACGTTCCTCGTGGCGATGCTCTACGTCGGCAACGACGAGTCCAGCGCAGGCTGGAAGGTCTTCGGCGCGGTGGTGGCCGGCCTGATCCTGGCCCAGGTGGTCAGCCACCTCACCGAGTACTTCACGTCCACCGAGCGCCAGCCGGTGCAGGAGATCGCGGAGTCGTCGCGCACCGGGCCCGCCACGACCGTGCTGTCGGGCATCAGCACCGGCCTCGAGTCGACCGTGTGGGCCATCGTGGCGATCGCGGTGGCGATCGGGGTGGCCATCGCCCTCGGCGACGGCAACATCCAGTTCTCGCTCTACCTCGTGGCCCTCACCGGCATGGGCATGCTGGCGACCACCGGCGTGGTCGTGTCGGAGGACACCTTCGGGCCGGTGGCCGACAACGCGGCCGGCATCGCCGAGATGTCGGGCGAGTTCGAGGGTGAGCCCGAGCGGATCATGGTGAGCCTCGACGCCGTCGGCAACACCACGAAGGCGGTCACGAAGGGCTTCGCGATCGGATCGGCGGTCATCGCCGCGGTCGCGCTCTTCGCGTCCTACATCGAGACGATCGGCAGCGAGCTCGAGCTCACCGACCGTGCCGGCAGGATCCTCGAGGGCTCGGCGCTGTTCAACCACCCGCTCACGCAGATCAACGTGGCCGAGCCGAAGACGTTCATCGGGCTCCTCATCGGTGGCTCGATCGCGTTCCTGTTCAGCGCGCTGGCGATCCGTGCGGTCGGGCGCACCGCGGGCACGGTCGTCCAGGAGGTCCGCAGCCAGTTCGCCGACGGCAAGATCATGGCGGGTGAGAAGCGGCCCGACTACGGCCCGGTCATCGACATCTGCACGAAGGCGTCGCTGCGCGAGCTCGCCACCCCGGCGCTCCTCGCGGTGCTCACCCCGGTGATCATCGGCTTCGGCATCAACTACCTCGCGCTCGGTGCGTTCCTCGCCGCCGTGATCCTCACCGGCCAGCTGATGGCGAACTTCCTGTCGAACTCCGGCGGCGCGTGGGACAACGCGAAGAAGTACATCGAGGACGGCCACCACGGGGGCAAGGGATCCGAGGCCCACAAGGCCGCGGTGATCGGCGACACCGTGGGGGACCCGTTCAAGGACACCGCCGGACCGGCGCTCAACCCGCTCATCAAGGTGATGA
>BTUT01000412.1:0-3329 GCA_045862935.1 Acidimicrobiia bacterium | reverse complement strand
TTGAGCAACGTGGCCATCAGCCGCGCACCCGATGCACCGAGTGGATGCCCCAGCGCGATCGCTCCCCCGTTCACGTTGACCCGGCTCATGTCGGGGTGGTGCTCCTTCTCCCACGCGAGCACCACGGGGGCGAACGCCTCGTTGATCTCCACGACGTCGACGTCGTCGAGGACGAGACCGGCGCGCTCGAGCACCTTGGTCGTCGCCGGGATCGGCGCGGTGAGCATGATCACCGGATCGGCCCCCGCGAGCGCGAACGCATGGAACCGCGCGCGCGGCGTCAACCCGAGCTCGGTGGCGCGCGCCTCGCTCATGACGAGCACCGCCGCCGCACCGTCGGTGATCTGCGACGAGTTCCCGGCGGTGATCACCCCGCCCTCGGGCTTGAACGCCGCCTTCAGCTGGCCGAGCGTCTCCACCGACGAATCGGGCCGGATCCCCTCGTCGCGCGCGAACGTGACGACCTCGCCGTCGACCCGGACGTCGATCGGCACGATCTCCCGCTCGAAGCGACCCTCCTCGCGCGCGCGTGCCGCGCGCGCGTGCGATTCGGCCGCGAAGGCGTCGTTGGCCTCGCGCGAGATGCCCCACTGCTCGGCGATCATCTCGGCCGAGAGGCCCTGGGGCACGAGGTCGTAGCGCTCGAGGACCTTCGGGCCGAACGGGTTGGTGCCGGGGAGCATGCTCGCGCCCATCGGCACGCGGGTCATCGACTCGACCCCGGCGGCGATCACCACGTCGTACGCCCCGGCCATCACGCCCTGGGCCGCGAAGTGGATGGCCTGCTGCGACGAACCGCACTGCCGGTCGACCGACGTGCCGGGCACGGTGTCGGGAAAGCCCGCGGCGAGGAGCGCGTTGCGCGCGATGTTGCAGGTCTGCTCGCCGACCTGCGACACGCACCCCATGATGACGTCGTCGACGACCGCGGGGTCGAGATCGCTGCGCCGCACCAGGGCCTCGAGCGCGTGCGCCGCGAGGTCGACCGAGTGGACATCCTTCAGGGACCCGCTGCGCTTCCCGAGCGGCGTGCGGACCGCGTCGACGATCACGGCGGTGGTCATTGACAGCTCCTCTCGTACGGCGCTCGACGCTACCGCCTCGTTACGCTGGCTCCTCCATGACCGACTCGACGAGCGCCGCGCCCGCCGACTCCCCCACGACCGCACCTCGCGAGCGCGCGCCTGCCGCACGCGACATGGATCGCGCGCTCGGCGACGGCGGGATGGCGCTGCTCGGGCTGCTCGGCGTCTCGTTCGACGCCTACGGCACGGGCTGGGCCGAGGCCGCATGGGCGCCCACCGAGCTGGCCTGCAACCCGGCCGGGACCGTGCACGGCGGCGTGTACGGGGTGGTCCACGACGCGGCGATGAACTTCGCCACGAACAGCGCGCTCTCCCGCGGCGACCGCGCGACGACGCTCGACGTCCAGTACCAGACGATCCGTCCCGCGGTCGCGGGCGACCGGCTCCGCGTGCGCGGTGAGGTGACACGCTGCACGAGACAGGTGGCCTACGTGGAGTCCGCGGTGCGCGACCCCGACGACCAGCTGGTGTCGCGGGCCACCGCCACGTTCATCCTGCGCCGACGCGAGGGAGCATGAACCCGTCGCCCACCGGCCTGGTACCCGGCTCAGCAACGAGCGAGCCCGACGAAGGGAGTCACCATGAGTGAGCCCGAGCTCCCCACCGCAGTGCTCGGCGCGCGGTTCTCCGAGGCCGTGCGCTGGGCGGCGATGCTGCACGCCGACGACGTGCGCAAGGGCACCCGCATCGCGTACGTCTCGCACCTGCTCGCGGTCGCGTCGCTCGTCCTCGAGGACGGCGGGACCGAGGAGGAGGCCATCGCGGCGATGCTGCACGACGCGATCGAGGACCGCGGGACGCCGGTGGCCGAGATCCGGGCCCGCTTCGGCCAGCCGATCGCCGACATCTGCGAGGCGTGCAGCGAGCCGCCGGGCATCGCCCGGACCGCGGCCACGTGGCGCGAGCGCAAGGAGCACTACCTGCGCCATCTCGAGACCGGGCTCTCGGAGTCTGCGCTGCGGGTCACCGCCGCCGACAAGCTGCACAACGCGCGGTCGATCCTCTCCGACCTCCGCGACAGCGGCCCGGCGCTGTGGGGGAAGTTCAACGCGTCGGGTGACGACCAGCGGTGGTACTACTCGGAGCTGGCCCGGATCCTGTCGGCGGTGCACGACGGGCCCACGGTGCGCGAGCTCGACCGGGTCGTCGCCGAGCTCGTCGCCGCGATCGACGACCCCGCCGGCGCACCGAGCACCGCTTCCTGAGCGAGCCCCGTCCCCGGGGCGCGCACCGTTCCCCGGTCGAAGGTCAGGCCGGACCGCCGGCCTCGTCGCCATCCGCGGCAAGCACCGGATCGGATTCGGGGATCTCGCTGATGTCGAGCTGCTCCACCTCGGCCACGTCGGGGATGCCGTCACCGTCGACGTCGACCACGGTGGTCCGGGTGATCGTGACGGAGTCGGCGGTGCCGTCGCCGTCGAGGTCCATCAGCACCGCCTCGGTGATCTCGGCGCCGTCGATCGTGCCGTCGCCGGTCATGTCGACCGTGGTCGTCTCGGTCACGACCACGATGTCGGTGGTGCCGTCGCCGTCGACGTCGACGCGCTCCACCGCGATCTTCACGTGGCCGTCGGGCGTGCCGTCGCCGTCGAGGTCGACGTCCATGTCGCCGATCACCTCGACCTCGCCGCCGTACGCACCGGTCGTGGTCGCGTCGTCAGCGGTCGCGTCGCCGGTCGCCTCGTCGCCAACGGTCTCGTCGCTCATCGCACATCCTCTCCACGGGGACCCGGACCCTACTCCGCCGTCGACCTCCCGGGTCGAGCAGCCCCTCGTCCGCGCCCGAGTGCCACACTGGGGCCGATGCGCCTCCGCCACGCCCGCCGGGTCGACCTCCCGGCCGTGGTCGACGTCTGGGTCGACGCGTTCGCGCGCGATCCGTATCTGCGCTGGATCCAACCCGACGACGCCGGCTGGCCCGCCTTCGGGCGCGCGTGGATGACGTTCATCGTCGAGCACACCTTCGAGCGCGGCCACACCTACCTCGCCGACTCCGGCGCGGTCGCGGCGGCCTGGATCCCACCCGATCTCGCGCTCCTCGGGCCGGGCGACATCGAGCACGGTCACGCCATCCTCGCCGAGCACGGGGGTGCCGAGCGGGCCGATCAGGCGCTCACCACGATCCTCGCCGCCCGGGGCCATTCACTCGCGGGGCCGCACTGGACGTTGCAGTACCTCGGGGTGCGGTCGGCGGCCCAGGGCGCCGGGACGGGCACGAGCGCCGTGTCGCCGATGCTGGCGACC
>BTUT01000411.1:0-3331 GCA_045862935.1 Acidimicrobiia bacterium | reverse complement strand
TCGAGATCGGCCTCGAACGCTTCGAGAATCTCCACCCCGACTACGAGACCCTCGAAGCCCGCGAAGCCAACACCGAGGGCGCCGGAGCGTTCACCCTCGCCGAGCTGGTCCGCTCGGCGCTACGGATGGACCCGGAACGGGTGATCGTCGGCGAGGTCCGCGGCGCCGAGGTCCTCCCGATGCTGCTCGCCATGAGCCAGGGCAACGACGGCTCGATGTGCTCGATCCATGCCGACTCGTCCCGTGGCGTCTTCGCCCGGCTCGCGATGTACGCGGCCATGACGGCGGAACGCCTGAGCCCGGGCGTGACCAACCTGCTCGTCGCCAACGCGGTCGACCTCATCGTCCACCTCGGCTGGGTCTCGGGCCGGCGGCGGGTCACCAGTGTCCGGGAGGTCACGGGGATGCTCGAAGGCGGCAACGTCGTGTCCAACGAGGTGTGGCGGCCCGATTCTTCCGGCGCCGGCGTTCCGGCGGCTCCACCGTCGCGTGCACTCGCCGAGCTGGTCGAGGCGCACGGCTTCGACGCACCGGCCCACGCGCTCGCGAATGGTTGGTGGCGGTGAACGCCGTTGTCCTCGCGGCGCTCGCCGCCGGCGTGGCCATCGGTGTGCTCCTGGCGATTGCCGGGCTGACCGGCCGACGAGCGCTCGAGTGGCCCTCGGGCTTCGTCTCCCGCCTCGCAGGGACCAGGATGCTCGTGCGCCTCGCCGTCGCGGTCGCAGCCGGTGTAGTCATCCTGGGCGTGACCGGGTGGCCGATCGGCTCGGCGATGGTCATCGCGGCGACCCTCGCGATCCCGAGGGTGCTCGGCGGCAAGGCGGCCCGGCAGCGCGTGATCGACCGCACCGAGGCCGTCGCCTCGTGGACCGAGATGATCCGCGACGCGATCGCCGCCGCGTCAGGGCTGGAAGAAGCCATCGTGGCGACTGCGCCGGTTGCACCGGCACCCATCGCACTCGAGGTGCGCACCATGGTGCGACGCCTCGAACATCAGCGACTGGCGGACGCGCTCGTCGCGCTCGGCGACGACCTCGACCATCCGTCGGGTGACCTCGTCGTAGCCGCCCTCGTCATCGCGTCCCGCCTGGAGGCATCCGATCTCTCCGGGCTTCTCTCGCGCCTCGCAGAAGCCACACGTGGCGAAGCCCGGATGCGGATCCGCGTCGAGGTGGGCCGCACGCGCGTCCGCACCGCGACGAAGGTGATCGTCGGCGTCGTCGCCGCGGCAGTTGTCTTCCTGGCGGTCGCCAACCGGACGTACCTCGCCGTGTACGGGACGGTCAGCGGTCAGCTCATGCTCGCCGCGGTCGCGGGTGTCTTCGCCCTCGGTGGATTGCTGCTCATGCGAATGGCCGAGATCGACCTGCCCGAACGGTTCACGGCACGCGCTGGCGAACCGACGCCGATCGGCGCCGAACGGTGAGCACCCTCGTCATGGTCCTGCTCGGCGCCGGTGTCGGCGCCGGCATCGTGCTGATCAGACGCGCCCTCGCGCCACGCCCTGCCAGCATCGACGCCGTCCTCGCTGGCCTCGCACGACCCGGCACCGCGATCGACGGCGGACCTCCCCGTCGGACGTCGACCGTTCACCCGATCGGATCCATCGCCCGAAGGGCCGTCGAGACACTCGGCTACGACCCACAACGCCATCACCAAGAACTCGAACTCGTCGGTCGCACCCCCGAACGCCACGCCCTCGACAAGCTGCTCGGCGCCGTGGCGGGCCTCCTCGTCCCGAACATCGCGGGTGCGGCGCTCGTGGCCATCGGCGTGCCCGTCCCGCTCGGCATCGCGGCACTCCTCTCCCTGGGCACTGCCGCCGCGGGGTTCGCCCTACCCGACGTCGCCCTGCGCGACGAGGCCGGCAAGCGGCGACGAGCCTTCCGCCACGCCCTGTCGTCGTTCCTGGACCTGGTCAACGTGCTCCTCGCAGGCGGGGCGGGCATCGAGACGGCGCTCTACGCCGCGGCGGATGCCGGCGACGGCTGGGGCTACCAGACCATCCGCGCCGAGCTCCGCCGCGCCCGGCTCACCGGCCGGTCACCCTGGGATTCCTTCGCCGGCCTCGACGAACGACTCGGCATCAACGAGCTCGCAGAACTCGCGGCCAGCGTGTCGCTCGCCGGCTCCCACGGTGCACGCATCCGCGCATCGCTCGCCGCCAAGGCCGACACCCTCCGGGGCCACCAGATCGCCGACACCGAAGCCGCCGCCGAAGCCGCGACCGAGCGGATGACCGTCCCCGTCGCCGTCCTGCTGTTCGGCTTCCTCGTCTTCATCGCGTATCCCGCGGTCGTCCAGATCACCTCGGTGAGCGGACCGCAACCCTGAGCCGACCCGCCGCCACCACAGGAGACCTCATGGCCGTCCCCGATCCCCGGCAGCTCATCGCCTACTGCTGCGCCCGTCTCCGCATCGACCCGCGCGACCAGCGCGGACTCACCACCACCGAGGTCGCCGTCATCACGTTCCTCCTCGTCGGTGCCGCCATCGTCGTCATGGGCATCGTCTACGCCGCCGCGAAGGGCAACGCCGACAACATCCCCACCCCCGCACAACCCGGCAACTGAGACCTCATGCGCCACCGACTCCGCGGCGAGCGGGCAACCACGACCATCCAGGTTGCCATCCTCTTCCCGGCCGTCCTCTTCTGGATCATGCTCATCGTCCAGTACGGGCTCTGGTGGCACGCCAAGCAGGTCGCCAACGCCGCGGCCGCCGAAGCCGTCGACGCCGCGAAAGTCCCCACCGGCGTCGCGCGAGACGGCGAAGCCGCCGCCGACTCGTACCTCGCCCAAGCCGGCAACCTCACCGACATCCGCGTCACCGTCGCCCGGACACCGACCGCTGCCACCGCCGAAGTCCGCGGGAACGCCCCCCGCCTGGTCCCCGGCATCCAATGGTCCGTCACCGCCCGCAGCACCGCACCGGTCGAACGATTCATCCCCGAAACCGAACGATGACCCGCGTGCACGCCCATGAACGAGGGTCGATCGCCGTCGAAGTCGCCGTCATCGCACCCGCGCTGCTGTTCCTGATGCTCCTCGTCGTCTTCGCCGGCAAGGTCGCCGAAGCCGACGGCAACGTCGAACGGGCCGCTTCCGACGCCGCTCGCGCCGCGTCACTGCGCCAGCACCCCGCCGACGCCACCACCGATGCGCAGCGCGCCGCCGCCGCCAACCTCGCAGCAGCGGGCGTGTCCTGCGTCGACCTCACCACGACCGTCGACACCCGCCGATTCGCGCCCGGCGGGACCGTGTCCGTCACCGTCCGCTGCGAAACCTCCATGGCCGACGTCACCCTCCTCGGCGTCCCCGGACGCCGCACC
>BTUT01000410.1:0-3332 GCA_045862935.1 Acidimicrobiia bacterium | reverse complement strand
GGGCGCGCTCACCGGTCCCCTGCGCCGCACCGGTCTCGTGACCCTGGCCGCGGCGGTCGTGGCCCTCCCCTGGCTGTCGGTGAAGTACGCCCCGATCGCCACCGTCCTCGCGGTCGCCGGCGTCGTGCAGCTGCTGCGCCGGGGTGACCGTCGCGTGGCGCTCGGCTGGCTCGGCTTCCTCGCCACCGCGGCGGTGGTGTTCCTCGCGCTGCACCAGGCCTGGTACGGCGGCTTCACGCCCTACGCGAGCGGCCACCACTTCGCCGGCGGTGAGGCGACGGTCATGGGCCGCGATCCCGCGTACCTCGCGCGCAGCGTGAGGGTCCTCGGCTTGCTCGTCGATCGGGGTTTCGGCCTCGCGGCCTGGGCGCCGGTGTTCCTGCTCGCGATCCCGGCGTTCAGCGCGCTGGTGCGCCGTCGCCCGCCCGGGTGGGCCGCGCTCGCGGCGGTGCTCGCGATCGGCTGGGCGAACGCGACCTTCGTCGCCCTCACCATGCACGGCTGGTGGTGGCCGGGTCGCCAGGTGGTGGTCGTGGTGCCGTGCGTCGTGCTCGGGGTCGCCTGGTGGGCGCAGCAGGTCCCGTGGGCCCGCGTGGTCGTGGTGGCGGCAGGCCTGCTGGGCGTGATCACCGTCGCCTGGGTCGCGGTCGACGCGCTGTCGGGGCACATGACCCTGGTCGTCGACTTCGAGCGCACGACGAACCCGTGGTACCGCGCGTGGCGCCACCTGCTGCCCGACGGCCGCTCCGCCGACTTCGCCACGCTCGTGGCGCGCGCCGTGTGGACGGCGCTCGCCGCGGCCCTCGCCGTCGCGGGCTGGCGCAGCGTCGCCGCGCACCCCGCGTCGCCGTTCGCGCGCCCGTCTCCGCGCCCGCCCGGACGGCCGTGCCCGTCACGTCCGGCACCTCCGCCTGCCGGTGGCTCGCTCACCTCCCGTTCCGACTCCGAGGAGCTCGCATGCGCAAGTGCACGATGATCCTGTCCGCAGTCCTTCTCGCCGGCCTGCTCGCCGCGTGCAGCGGCGGCGGCGACGACGGCGCCGATGTGCGCACCATCGGCGACGACAGCAGCGCGTCGGCGTCGGGTTCGGCCACGGGAAGCGCATCAGGGAGCCGGTCGGCGAGCGCAACGGGCACGGGATCGGCCACGGTCCGCTGCGAGCCGGTCGGCAACCTCGCGACGGCCACGACCCGGGTGAACGTGACCCTCACCGAGTGGTCCATCAAGCCTGCGGCGCCGTCGGCTCCGGCCGGCCAGGTCGGCTTCGTCACGGAGAACGTGGGCGAGGAGCCCCACGAGCTCGTCATCGTGAAGGGAGTCGCCCCGAGCGCCCTGCCCACCGACAAGCACGGCAGCCTGGTGGAGGACGACCTCCCCTCCGGCGCGCTCATCGGTGAGATCGAGGCCTTCCCGGCCGGGGAGACGTGCGACGGCGTGTTCTCCCTCACCCCCGGCGACTACACGCTGGTGTGCAACATCACCGAGAAGGAGCCGGACGGCGAGATCGAGAGCCATCTCGCCGAGGGCATGGTGACGACCTTCGCGGTGACCTGATCCCACCGCGCTCCGGGACCGGCGCCCATTTGCACTCTCGGACCGCGAGTGCCAACATGGTTAGCACTCAGCAGGCCCGAGTGCCAGAACCCGTTCGAGACAACGCAGGAGAGGATCCATGCCGAAGCAGATCGCCTACGCCGAGAGCGCCCGCCGGTCGCTCGAGGCGGGCATGAACAAGCTCGCCGACGCCGTGCGCGTGACGCTCGGCCCGAAGGGTCGCAACGTCGTGCTGGAGAAGAAGTGGGGCGCCCCCACGATCACCAACGACGGGGTGTCGATCGCCAAGGAGATCGACCTCGAGGACCCGTACGAGAAGATCGGCGCCGAGCTCGTCAAGGAAGTGGCGAAGAAGACCGACGACGTCGCGGGTGACGGCACCACCACCGCCACGGTGCTCGCGTGGGCCATGGTCCGCGAGGGGCTGCGCAACGTCGCCGCCGGCGCCAACCCGATGACGCTCAAGCGCGGCATCGAGGCCGCGGTCGACACCGCGGTGGGCTCGATCAAGTCGGGTGCGAAGAAGGTGGAGACCGACCCGGCCGCCATCGCCAACGTCGCCGCCATCTCCGCGGCCGACAAGGAGATCGGCTCGATGATCGCCGAGGCGCTCGAGAAGGTCGGCACCGACGGCGTCATCACCGTCGAGGAGAGCCAGACCTTCGGGATGGAGCTCGACCTCGTCGAGGGCATGCGCTTCGACAAGGGCTACATCTCGCCCTACTTCGTGACCGACCCCGAGCGCATGGAGGCCGTCCTCGAGGACGCCTACATCCTGCTCGTGAGCTCGAAGATCTCGGCGGTCAAGGACCTGCTGCCGGTGCTCGAGAAGGTCATGCAGACCGGCCGCCCGCTCGCGATCGTGGCCGAGGACGTGGAGGGCGAGGCGCTCGCCACGCTCGTGGTCAACAAGATCCGCGGCACGTTCAAGTCGGCGGCGATCAAGGCTCCCGGCTTCGGTGAGCGCCGCAAGGCGATGCTGCAGGACATCGCGATCCTCACCGGCGGACAGGTCGTCTCGGAGGAGGTCGGCCTCAAGCTCGAGAACATCGGCCTCGAGCTGCTCGGTCGGGCCCGCAAGGTCGTGGTCACCAAGGACGAGACCACGATCGTCGAGGGTGCCGGCAAGAAGGCCGACGTGCAGGGCCGCATCGCCCAGATCAAGGGCGAGATCGACAACACCGACTCCGACTACGACCGTGAGAAGCTCCAGGAGCGTCTCGCGAAGCTGTCGGGCGGGGTGGCGATCATCAAGGTCGGCGCTGCGACCGAGGTGGAGCTGAAGGAGAAGAAGCACCGCATCGAGGACGCGGTCCAGACGACCAAGGCTGCGGTCGAGGAGGGTGTGGTCGCCGGTGGCGGCGTCGCCCTGCTGCGGGCGCAGGAGAAGGTCATCGACCTGGCCAAGAGCCTCGAGGGCGACGAGGAGACCGGGGCCCGCATGGTGGCCCGGGCGCTCGAGGAGCCGCTGAAGCAGATCGCGCTGAACGCGGGCTTCGAGGGCGGCGTCGTCGTCGAGAAGGTGCGCAACCTCAAGGGGGCCAACGGCCTCAACGCCGCGACCGGCGACTACGAGGACCTCGTGAAGGCCGGCGTCATCGACGCCGCGAAGGTGACCCGCTCGGCGCTGCAGAACGCGGCGTCGATCGCGGCGCTGTTCCTCACCACTGAGGCCGTCGTGGCCGACAAGCCGGAGCCGCCGGCGCCGATGCCGGGCGGTATGCCCGGTGGCGACATGGGTGGGATGGACTTCTAGTCCATCTCTCTCGCTCGTTCGC
>BTUT01000409.1:0-3332 GCA_045862935.1 Acidimicrobiia bacterium | reverse complement strand
GCCGCGGCCTGGGCGCTCGGTGAGCTCGGTGACCCCGGCACCGGCGGCGAGGTCGGTGCGGCCCCACCGCTCGTCCCGCACGCGGTCGTGGAAGGGCTGGGGCGCGTCGTGCGGGAGCACCGCGATCCCCTCGCCCGGGAGGCCGCGGTCGCCGCGCTCGGGGCGATCGGTGACCCGTCCGGGTTGGACGCGATCCTCGTCGCGTGCCGCGACAAGCCGGCGGTGAGACGCCGCGCCGTGCTCGCGCTCGCGCCGTTCGCCGGGCCCGAGGTGGACGCGGCGCTGGCCGCGGCCCGCGACGACCGCGACTGGCAGGTCCGTCAGGCCGCCGACGACCTCGGCGTCGACGACGACCCGGGCTGATCCCCCGGCCGGGGATCGGCGGGCTCAGCGCGACGTGCGGTCCATGAACATGTCGCGCAGACGGTCGAAGCTCTCGAGGCACCGGCCCGCACCGAGCACCACGGTCTCGAGCGGCATGTCGACGGTGCGCACCGGGACACCGGTCTCGCGGGCGACGAGCCGGTCGAGGCCGCGCAGCATCGCGCCACCACCGACGAGGTGGATGCCCACCTCGAGGAGGTCCTGGGCGAGCTCGGGCGGGGTCTCCGCGAGCGCCTGGATCACCGCGTGCATGACGGCCTGCACCGGCTCCGCGATCGCCTCCCGGATCTCCTCCGGCTCGAGCACCACGGTGCGCGGCATGCCGCTCATGAGGTCGCGCCCGCGCACCTCCGCCTTGAACTCCTCGGGGGTCGGTGCCGCCGATCCGATCGCGAGCTTCACCTCCTCGGCGGTGCGCTCCCCCACCGCGACGTTGTGGACGCGCCGGAGGTGCGCCTGGACGGCGTGGTCGAGGTCGAACCCGCCGACGCGCACCGCGCGCAGCGCCACGATCCCGCCGAGCGAGATCACCGCCACCTCGCTCGTGCCCCCGCCGATGTCGACCACCATGGAGCCGAGCGGCTCGTGGATGGGCAGCCCGGCCCCGATGGCCGCGGCCATCGGCTGCTCGATGAGGTAGGTCTGCGACGCGCCCGCGCGGCGGGTGGCCTCGAGGACCGCTCGCTGCTCCACGTGGGTGATGCCCGAGGGCACGCACACGAGCACGCGCGCGCGTTGGAACCGGTTCACCCCCGAGCGCTCGAAGATGAGGCGGATGAGGCGCTGCGTGATCTCGAAGTCGGTGATGGCGCCGCCGCGCAACGGGCGCACCGCGACGATGTGCCCCGGGGTGCGCCCGATCATGTGCCAGGCCTGGTTCCCCATCGCCAGCACGTCCTGGGTGCGGCTGTTGAGCGCGATGACCGTCGGCTCGAACAGGATGATCCCGCGGCCGCGCGCGTACACGAGCGTGTTGGCGGTGCCCAGGTCGATGGCCAGGTCGAGCGGCACGGCGGGTGCCTCAGACCGGCTTCGGCTCGGGGGCGCGGCGCGCGGTCACCGGGCGGACGGGCTTCGCGGCCGGCGACCAGTCGCGGCCGTCGGCCCAGTGCTCCTGCTTCCAGATCGGCACGGTCTCCTTGAGCGTGTCGATCGCGAAGCGTGCCGCCTCGAACGCGTCGGCCCGGTGCGGTGACGACGCCGCGACCAGCACCGAGGCCTCGGAGAGCGCGAGGTCGCCGAGGCGGTGCAGCAGCACCAGGCGCTCGACCTCGGGCCAGCATCGACGGGTCTCCGCGGCGATCTCGGCGAGGCGCGCCCCGGCCTGCTCCTCGTAGGCCTCGTACGTCAAGGCGTGGACGCCCTCACGACCTTCGGCGTGGTCGCGAACGATCCCGAGGAAGCACACGACGGCGCCCGCGCGCGGTGTCACCACCCACGCCGAGGCCTCGCCGGTGGGGAGGACGTCATGGGTGAGGCCGATCCAGGAGACCGCCTCGCTCCCGGGCGGGGCGAGCGGTCCCGCGGGCGCTGGCCGGGTCATGGCGGATCATGCTAGTGACCACCCCCCGGAGATGCCGAGGGCGCGCTCGGCCGCGAGCACCCGACGAATTCGGGTGCGACCCCATCGGTACACTCCGGTCATGCCCGCCGACGACGACGAGGCGAGCGGGCCGCCGCCGCACCCGCTCGATCGGGTCTGGTTCCACCCTTCCGAGCTCGGGAGCTCGGTCGGTGCGCTCCGTCCCCAGCCGGCGCCGCCGCGCCTGTGGGTCGTCGCCGCGATCGCCCTGCTCGTGGGCGTCACGGGCACGCTCGGTGTGGTGAGCGCGATCTGGGGCTTCAGCGGCACCACGGCCGACGGCAACCGCCTCGCCCGGACGGTGGACGCGCCCCTCACCGATCCCGACGCCGTCGCCACCCTCGTCACGACGGTGGGTCGCAGCATCGTCACCGTCTCCGTGGCTCCCCCCGAAGGCGGCGAAGCCACGTGGGCGGGCTCCGGTGTGGTGCTCGGCCCCGGGCGTGTGCTCACCGCCGCCCACCTCGTGACCGGGCGAGGCCCTGCGGCCGTCGTGACCGTCGGGGGCCAGGTCGGCACCGCCCACATCGCCGGCGTCGACGTCGAGACCGATCTCGCGCTGCTCCGCGTGGAAGGCGCCGACCTCGTTCCCGCCCGGCTCGCCTCGGGCGACGGCCTCCGCATCGGTCAGAGCGTCGCCGCGCTCGCGGCGGGGCCGTCACCCCGACGCTGGGTGACGGCGGGCGTGATCTCGGGGATCAACGAGATGGCCGCGCTCACCGCAGGCGTGCAGGGCACCGCGCTCATCCAGACCGACGCCCCGTTCGACGCCACCGCGGCAGGTGGCGCCCTCCTCGACTCGACCGGCGCGGTCATCGGGATCCTCACCGGTCCCGAGCGGCTCGCGGTTCCGATCGACATCGCCCGCGACGTCGCCGACCAGCTCGCGCTGAACGGCCAGGCGGTCCACGGCTGGACCGGCATCCTCGGCTCGGACGCGCTCGACCGCCCCGGTGGCGGCGTGCGGGTGCGCTCGACCGTGCCCGGGAGCCCGGCCGAGGCCGCGCTGCGCACCGACGACGTCGTGCTCGCGGTCGGTGACGTGAGCGTCGGCAACGTCGGCGATCTCGTCGCCACGCTGCGGCGTCTCAAGCCGGGGGATCCGGTGGAGCTCACCGTGATCCGGGCCTCGAAGCGGATCACGGTGCCGATCGCGCTCGGCGCCAGCGTCGCGACGCCCGCCGACTGGCTGGTCGTCGCCTGACGCGGGGCGCGGGAGCTCGGCCCGTCCCACCTCGACCCGACCACGATGCCAGGCCGTCGACGACGGCTTGCTCGTTCGTGTGGCGAGGCTGCCACCCGAGGGCGCGCAGACGGTCGTTGGCCACGACCCAGGGGTGGCACAGGTAGGGCACCACCCCGGGTG
>BTUT01000408.1:0-3338 GCA_045862935.1 Acidimicrobiia bacterium | reverse complement strand
CGCCCTCGCCGCGTGGTGGCGATCACGGCGGAGCGGCGTGGGTGACCACGTCGACGTGTCGACCCTCGAGTGCATCGTGCTCGGCTACACGGTGTACCGGACGTTGTGGGAGTCGATGGACCCCACCGAGACGCGGCCGGTGCGCAACCTCGAGATCCCGTCCGTCGAACCCGCGGCGGACGCCTACGTCGGCCTGTGCACGGTCATGGGCCAGATGTGGCACGACTTCGCCCGCCTCGTGGGCCACCCGGAGTGGACCACGGACCCCGTGCTCAATCGCTGGGGTGGCCGGTCGACCCGCGCCGACGAGCTCCGCCGCGAGATCGCGGCGTGGCTGCGCGACAAGACCGCCGACGAGGTGATCGAGACCTGCAACCTCATGCGGATCCCCTGTGTGCCCATCGGGAACGGTGCGCTGGTGCCGACCCTCGAGCACTTCGTCGAGCGTGGAACCTTCGTCGACAACCCCGCGGGCTTCGTCCAACCCCGTCGCCCGTACCTCAGCGACTCGTTCCGTCTGCGGCCGATCGGTGCCGCCCCGATGATCGGGGAGTGCACGTCGCTGCCTCCGAGGGCACTCGAAGCGTCGACGTCGGACACCGCTGGCGACGTCGCTCCCAGCGCGCCGCCCCTCACGGGGTTGACGGTCGCCGACTTCTCGGGGGCGATCGCCGGCTCGTACACCGCGCAGCTCCTCGCGATGCTCGGCGCCGAGGTGATCAAGGTCGAGTCGACGACGCGCATCGACCCCGCCCGCACGGGCAGCGTCGTGCCGATGACCGATGACGGCTGGTGGGAGCACTGCCCCCTCTACCTGGCGGCCAACACCGACAAGCTCGGGATCACACTCGATCTCGACCAGGACGAGGGCCGGGCGCTCGCGCGCTCGCTGATCGCGCGTTCGGATGTCGTGCTCGAGAACAACTCGCCGCGCGTGATGGACCAGTTCGGATTCGACGGGCCGTCGGTGAGCCGGATCAACCCGCGAGCGGTCTACGTGCGGATGCCGGCCTTCGGTCTCACTGGTCCGTGGCGTGACCGGGTCGGCTTCGCGCAGACCCAGGAGCAGGTCAGTGGCCTCGCCTGGCTGACCGGGTACCGCGACCGGCAGCCGATCATCCCCCAGGGGTTGTGCGACTGGCTGTCGGGCGTGCACAACGCGTTCGCGGTGCTCGTCGCGCTCGTGCACCGTGAGCAGACGTCGCACGGCGCGGTCATCGAGTCGCCCATGACCGAGACGGCGATCAACATCGCTGCCGAAGCCATCGTCGAGCACTCCGCGTACGGGCGTCTGCTGGAGCGCACCGGGAATCGCGGACCGCTGGCTGCGCCCCAGGGTGTGTATCCCTGCGCGGGGGACGATCGCTGGGTGGCGATCGCGGTCGGCGATGACGAGCAGTGGCGTCGCTTCCGGGCCGTCACACAGCTGGCAGGGGTCGAGGATCTCGACCTGGCAACCGAGCAGGCGCGGCGACGCAACGAGGACGCCCTGGACGACTGCATCGCGGCGTGGACCCGTGACCGGACGGCGTCGGAGGTCGTCGAGCTCCTGTGGCCCGCCGGCGTGGCGGTCGCCGAGGTGTGCGGCGCACACGAGCTCCTGGAGAACCCGCAGCTCCGGCACCGACGGTTCCTCGAACGCGTCGCGCATCCGGTGGCCGGCGACCACGACGGTTACCTCGCGATGCCGTTCACGTTGGCGAACGGCCCCCACGAGTGGAACCGCACGCCGGCACCGACGCTCGGCGAGCACAACCGGTACGTGCTCACCTCGGAGCTGGGGCTCACCGCGACCGACGTCGATCGCTTGCAGCGCGCAGGTGTGATCGGCGACCGCCCTCGCGGCACCGAGGCCGCGCCCGGCGCGCGGGCCGGGCGGTGACCGGACGGGGGGAGACGCACGGCATGCCGTGCGGGAGCGACGCCAACCCGATCGAGCTCCCGACGGTGTGCGCGCCCACCGCGTCGCCAGGTTCGGTCGCCCGAGCGTCACCTCCCCGTGACGCGGCCCGGACGTCGTCGACGACCCGGTGTGCTGCCCGTCCAACCTCGACGGCGAGCGCTCACGACGGGGCGAGCGGTGGGGTGGCACCGACGTCGTAGACCAGCGTGTGACCGTCCACCCGGACGCCCCCGGTCGGCCGGTGCGGCACGAGTCGGCCGTCGTGCATCAGGTGCCGGGCCTCGACGTGACGCACGAGGACCAGGTGGTCGGCGAGCAGGCGACGGTGGCAGCGCCACCACACGGACTCGCTGCACATCACCACTCGACCTCCACCCCGGGCGAGGAGGTCGTCGACCGCGGCGGCGAACGCGTCGGTCTCCATGTAGTCGGCGTACGCCCGGAACGACGGGTGGCGGAGGGCGACGTGGCGGGAGGCGGGCACGCCCTTGCGTCGCCCACCGAGGTCCTTCATCCAGTGGTAGCCCACACCGGCCTCCGGGAGCCAGCGGGCCATCTCGGCTCGCCCGAACTGGGGGTGGTGGCGGCTCCCGGGGAACGACCGGATGTCGACCACCTCGGCGAGCCCCGCGGTGCGGACCAGAGCGGTGAACGCGTCCTGGCTCAGCGTGCCGTGGCCGAGGGTGTGCACCATGTCGGTACCGTAGGGGTCGGACAGCAGATCGGAGGGGAGATGGCAGATCACCTCGACGAATCCGAGCCGCAGCCGATTCCGGAGTGGCCGCGGGACGCGGGTGTCGCACGTCCCGCGCATCAGCGCATCGAGGACATCGAGGGCGAACGGCTCCTGGAGAACGAAGCGCGGGCACGTCTGCACGCGGACGGGTTCACGGACGCGCAGATCCTGCCCTGGGTGGAGGCGTTCTTCGCCGAGCACCACGAGGGCGACGTCGACGAGCTCGTGAGCTGGATCCGCGAGCGCGAGAGGTCGGCCGGACAGATCGATTGAGCAGCCGGCGAACACACGACTGGTTCGCCCACGGAAAGGGAGGCTCGTGATGGAGCGCGTCATCGTCGGCTACGACAACACCCCCGCGGCGCGAGGCGCGTTGCGCTGGGCGGTGGACTACGGGAGTCGGGTCGGAGCAGAGCTCGTCATCGTGTTCGTCGTGCCCACGATCGCGGAGTGGGAGCTGAACGCGATCCAGGTCAACACCGACCCGATCCGTCGGGAGATCGAGCACCACCTCCACGGCGATTGGACGCAGAGTGTCCGCGCGGCAGGTGTCGAGCACCGAATCGAGCTCGAGGTGGGGCGCCCGGCCGAGTCGTTGCTGGCGGTCGCGCGGCGCGAGCACCCCCCCAAGATAGTGTTACGGGTTAAGCCCCGGGGCACCCAGTGCGAGCGCGGGTTAAACACCCTAGGGGACCAACA
>BTUT01000407.1:0-3376 GCA_045862935.1 Acidimicrobiia bacterium | reverse complement strand
AGAACGCGACGTGACTCGCCACGTGCCAGCCGAGCAGGTCGTCCTCATCGGCCGCGACGAGCACCAGGCCCGAGATCGGGATCGCGAACATCAGCAGGTACAGCGCTCGCTCGGTCCAGTGCGCGAGGAACCGTTCCCGGTGCGACAGGGTGGGTGCCCACGGTGGGAGTGGCGTCGCGATCCGCCAGATCAACCGGACGACTGCCAGCGCGAGGATCGTGAGGCCCAGCACGACGTGCACCGTGAGGAGCTCGTTGTCCCCGAAGACGTCGAGGTCATCGCCGCCCCGACCCCGGCCCCGACCGGATTCGCCTCCGCGCCCTCGGCCTCTGCCTCGTCCTCGACCGCTGCCGTCGTCATCGAGGAGGTAGCCGACGACCAGTTGCGCGGCGATTGCTGCTGCCATCAGCCAGTGGAGTGACTTCGTCACCACTCCGTAGCCGTGCTCGCCGTTTCGCAGGCGAGGACCAATCTTCCCTGTCACCCTGTACGCCCTCACCGACCAGGCACTTGAGCGCCCAGTGAACCACGTCGCGTCCCGGTCCTCGCCCAGGTCGTTCCCGCCGTGAAGCGCCGAGGTTGCCGGCGCGAGTAACGCACCTCAGCGATCGGTGAGTGCGATCGGGTCGAGGCGCGGTGGTGGGAACCCTCGCCGTGGGTGGGGGTGGGGCCAGTGGTGCCCGTTGTTGTAGGCGGTCGCGGTGGCGTGGAGCCAGTGGCGGACCGCGGTCTGGATCGCGGTGGCGATCCGGTCGGGCTCGTCGTTCCCGTCCAGCGGGGCGTCCTCGTCTGCGGGTTCGAGGAGCTTGCGGAGGCCCGCGGCGAGCGGGTCTGCGGCGAGCCAGATGTCCTCGTCGTCGGGAGTGAGCGACCAGCGGATCGCTTCTTCGAGCGCGTCCCAGACCCGCAAGTCCGGTCGATGGCCGCGGCGGAGGTGATCGACGGCGGCAACGAGGTCGAGAAGCCAAGTGCCGCCATCATCGAGCGATTCTCCGTCCGCGGTGTCGGGATCGGTGAAGGGGTCGGGAGTCATGGGGTGTACTCCAGGGTGCCGGGGGCGCGGTCGAGTGCGAGCTGGTCGAGGAGTTGGCGGGCGTCGTGTTCGGCGGGCGGCCCGGGTGGGGGGAGCGCGGCGAGGAGCGCGTCGGTGTCGAGGGTGATCCCCGCGCGGATCGGGGCAACTGAGCGTGTCGGGGCTGGGTCGCGCCACGCGCTGACATCGGTGTCTGAGATTCCGGCGTCGGTGGCGACGACCGTGGCGAGGGCGGGGTTGCCGTCGCAGCGCAGGGTGAGGGTGTCGAGCACGACGTCGGGACTGGTGGTGCCGGTGAGGATGGTGGCGGTGTCGGCGGGGGAGAGCCCGTAGGCCTCGGACGCGGCGGCGAGCTGGTCGGGATGCGCGTGCTGGCGGGCCGCGAGCGCGAGCCCGTCGCTCGCGTCGGCGATGGTGGTGAGCCCTGCAGCGAACGTGTCAGGGCTGGGCGCGTGCGCGACGAGATGTCCGGTGACCCGGCTGGCGGGATGACCGGCGGCGAACATCGTCCCGGCGGCGAGTTCCCACAAGTGGGGGTCGTCGTCGAGGGTGCGCAGCACGTCGCGGGGTCGGGTGGCCATGATCTCGACAGGGGTGGCACCCGCGTCGCGCATCTCGGGGCCGGTGGCGTCGAGGAGTTCGGCGGCGGTGGTGCGGTCACAGTCCCAGCGTTCGTGCAGGACGCGGATCGCGTCGGCCATCGGCACCCCGATCGTGGGGAGCAGCCCCGCGGCGGTCGGCGCGTCGACGTGCTCGGCGTGGAGGACCGCGACGGTCGTGGCCGGACTGAACCCGGCGGCGCCGAGCAGTGCAACAAGCTCCTCAGGTGCCGCGGTGGCGACGCGCCGCGCGTCGGTGGGTTCGAGACGATGCGCGATGAGCTCGGCGAGCTCATCGCGCTGGTAGCTCGGAGAGTTGGCGAACGCGGCGAGCGCGTGGTCACCGCGCGCTGGGTCGCTGATCTCCGCGGCACGCTGTGAGCGTTGTCCCGCGAGCTCGGCGCGGGTGCGGGCAGCGTCGATGGTCGCGGCGAGCTCGAGCCGTTCGAGGCTGCGCGTCGTCGCGGTGTGGATCGCGGGCTGCCATCGACCACCCGGGCCGGGCAGGACGTACAGGGTGATCTGGTCGTCGAGGTGACGAAGCTCGGCGGTGCGGCGACCGGGGCCGGGCATCGGCTCCCATTGTCGGATAGCCCCGCCCGGGGTCCGCCCCGCGTCGCTGTCCATGCTCGGGTCAGTGGGTTGCGTCAGGGCGGGGTAGCGGTCGCGAACTGCTGCAGTGGCGTCGGTCCGGGCGGCCTGGAGCGTGGAGCCAGTGCCGGTAGCGAGGATTCCGTGGCCGGTGCGGGACGCGACGTCTTCGAGACGCCAGCCGGCGCCGTCGCCGGTCTCGACCGCGACGAGGTACGCGCTGCGGTTGAGGCGCAGATACGCGCCTTGTCCCGATGCTTCCTCACCGCGGGCGGCCCACTCGGTCGGCGTGTACGGGCCGACGGTGACCCACTGTCCGATCGGGAGTTGCTCCAACGACGCGGCGGGGAGGCGGTGGCGGCGTCCCGCAGGCACGGCACGGTCGTCGACGATCTCCATGCGCGGCAGCGGCGACGCGACCAGGTCGACGCCGACCGTTGCTCCGAGCGCGGCGGTGAGGCGACGAGCTGGTTCCAACACGTCCTGGAGCCGTTCCCACCGCTCCCGCGCGGTGAGCGGCCCGGGGTCGAACGCTGGTGGCCGCTCGGCGGGTGCCTGGTTGACGCGATCCGCGACGAGCCACGCCACTTGAGCGCGCAACACTTCGTCGAGCTCGGGGCGTTTGGTTGATCGTCGCAACCGTCCTGCTGCGTCGGCCAACAGCTGGTGCGAGTCGGGCTGTCGGGGGAGCCGACCCCGGACGGTCGTCGCCGCCACCTGGCGGGCCGCGCCCGCGAACGCCGTGTCGGCGTCGGGACCGGTCAGCGCGGCGGGCAGCGCGGCGGGGATCAGCGTGTCGGGGGCGGGCTTGCGGGCGAGCTGCGCGACCGAGAAGACCGGGCGCCATTCCCAGCGTTCGACCTGGGCGCGGGTGGGTCGATGCCCCCCGAGGTAGGGGTCGGGCTCGTGACCACCGGTCGTGACTGGCACCCGCACCGGGTAGCCGTGTTCCCCGGCCCGGGGTGCGCAGCCGCGCCCGTCGCTGGTGGAGGGGACGAGGCGCCACGTCTCGGGTCCGGCGACCGGCCCGTCGGCTCCGTAGGAGGCGAGCAGGAGCTGGTTGCGGGCCGAGTAGTCGAGCCACGACCCGACTCCGAGAAGCGTCTCGTTCCACGCATCGGGGGTGGCGAGCGCGTCGGAGGCCCACTGGTCC
>BTUT01000406.1:0-3395 GCA_045862935.1 Acidimicrobiia bacterium | reverse complement strand
GTCATGGTTCCATCCTCCGTGACCTTCAACCCAGGTGGGTTCGCCGGTTCGGTGGCCCCCGGACCGTCCGCATCCCATTCTCGCGCCGCGACCCGCTGCGGGTCGCGGATCTGCGGTCGCGCTAGCTCCGGTCCGGCGCGATCTTGTCGACCAGGTGGGCCGGGAGCGGGTCGTAGTGCGAGTGCGCCATCGTGAAGCGGCCCCGCCCACCCGTGATCGAGCGCAGGTCGATCGCGTAGCGCAGCACCTCGGAGGTCGGCACGAGTGCGACGATCTCCACCTCTCCGTTCCCGACCGAGCCCGAGCCCTGGATGCGTCCCCGCTTCGAGTTGAGGTCCCCCATGAGGTCGCCCTGGTTCGCCTCGGGAGCCGTGACCACCACCTCGCTGATCGGCTCGAGCACGATCGGCGACGCCTTGGCCATGGCCTCCTTGAACCCGAGGCTGCCGGCCATCTTGAAGCTCATCTCGGACGAGTCGACCGCGTGGTGCTTGCCGTCGAAGCAGGTGACCCGCACGTCCACGACGGGGAAGCCGTTCACGCCCCCCTGCTGCATCGTCTCGTGCACCCCCTTCTCCACCGCGGGGATGAACTGGCGGGGGATCACGCCGCCCACGATGGCGTCGACGAACTCGAAGCCGCTGCCGCGCTCGAGCGGCTCCACGCGGAGTGACGCGACGCCGAACTGGCCGTGGCCTCCGGTCTGCTTCTTGTAGCGGCCCTCCGCCTCGGCGCTCCCGGTGATGGTCTCGCGGTACGCGACGCGCACGTCCTCGGTCTCGACCGCCGCCCCGAACTTGCGCTCGAGCTTCTCGAGCGCGATGCCCACGTGGGTCTCGCCCATGCCCCACACGACGGTCTGGTGCGTCTCGGCGTTGCGCTCGATGCGGATCGCCGGGTCCTCGTCCTGGAGGCGGTGCAGGGCGTTCGCCAGCTTGTCCTCGTCGCCCTTGCTCTTGGCCCGGATGGCGACGGGGAGCACGGGCGCCGGTGCCTCGAGGGGCTCGACCGCAACCTCGGCGCCACGCGTCCCGAGGATGTCGCCGGTGGAGGTGTCGTGCAGCTTCGCCACCGCGGCGATGTCGCCGGCCACGACCTGCGCGGTCGGCGTCTGCTCCTTGCCCCGCATCGTCGTGATCTGGTGGAGACGCTCCTCGCCGACGGTGCGCCCGTTCACGAGCGTCTCGTCGGTCCGCACGACACCCTGGAGCACCTTGAAGAGGTTCACGCGCCCGATGTAGGGGTCGACGATGGTCTTGAACACGAACACCGCCGGAGGCCCGTCTCCGACCTCGGGCGCGGGACCCTCCTCGGTGATGAAGTGCGCGAGGCGATCGACGCCGATCAGCTTCGTCGCGCTGCCACACAGCACGGGGAACACGCTGGCTTCGGCGATCCCCTTCGCGAGCGCGCGCTCCAGCTCGGGGACGGCGATGTCCTCCTCGCTCAGGTAGCGCTCCATGAGGTCGTCGTCGGCGACCACGATGCCCTCGACGAGCGCGTCGTGGATCTCGTGCTCCTCGACGGCCATGTCGTCGGGAACCGGACCCGCCGTGCCTCGGCCACTGCCGTCTGCGTAGGTCTCCGCCTCGTCGGTGAGGAGGTCGACCACGCCGCGGAAGTCGGCTTCCGCGCCGATGGGCAGCTCGAGCGGCGCGATGCCGGCGCCGAACTTGTCCTTGAGGTCGTCGAGCGTGCGGGAGAAGGAGGCGCGCTCGCGGTCGAGCTTGTTGATGAACACGGCGCGGGGAAGGCCCGCGGCTTCGGCCATCTTCCACGCGATCTCGGTCTGCACCTCCACGCCCTCGACCGCGCTCACCACGAAGACCGCGAGGTCGGCAGCCCACAGCGCGGCGGCGACGTCGCCCACGAAGTCCGCGTAGCCCGGCGCGTCGATGAGGTTGACCGCGTGGCCCTCCCACTCGAACGGGGCCAGGGCGAGTGAGACGGAGATGCGGCGCTTGTGCTCCTCGGGGTCGAAGTCGCACACCGTGGTGCCGTCCTCGACCCGACCCATCCGCGAGATCGCGCCGGAGACGAAGAGCAGCGCCTCGGCGAGCGTGGTCTTGCCGGCGCCGCCGTGCCCGACGAGTGCGACGTTGCGGATGTTCTCGGTCGGCACGTTGGCCATGGTGGGACCCCCTCGGTCACGGACGGGGGATTCTATTGACGGCGTTGGCCGAGCCGGTCGGGGAGTGCCTGGTACCCTCGAGCGGCGATCGGGACCATCCCACCGACCAGAAGGACCGCGACTTCTCGATGCTCGACGGACGCTGGCGGGCCAAGGCCGAGCGGGGCCTCGATCCTCTCGCGCGGGCGCTGCACCGCGCGGGGATCTCGGCGAACGCGCTCACCATCGCCGGCCTCGTCATCGCGGCAGCCACGGCCCTCGCCATCGCCACCGGGCACCTCCTCGTCGCGTTCTTCGGCGTGATCCTCACCGGTCTCCCCGATCTGCTCGACGGATCCGTCGCGCGCTCCAGCGACACCGCGGGGCCCCGCGGCGCGTTCTTCGACTCCGTGGCCGATCGGGTCTCCGATGCGTTGCTCTTCGGTGGCGTCGCGTGGTACCTGGCGGAGGAGGGCGCCCACCTGCCGGTGCTGGTCCTGGCCGTCCTCGCGCTCTCGATGCTCATCACCTACGAGCGAGCCCGCGCCGAGGCGCTCGGCTTCTCGGCGCGTGGCGGGCTCATGGAGCGGGCCGAGCGGATGGTGTTCCTGTCGGTGGGCCTGCTCTTCGACATCCTCGTGCCGATGATGTGGATCATGCTGGTGCTCACCGGACTGACCGCGGTCCACCGCTTCGTGAAGGTGTGGCGCCAGGCCGACGAGATGGACCGCCCCGCGGCCGCCCCGAGGACCGCACCGGGCCGGCCGCGGCCGTCGGCCACCGAGGTCACGCCCGCACTCGGCGACCTCGGCGGGCCCGTCCCCGCGCCACCCGACGGTCGGGGTCCCCATGATCGACGACGCCCGCGCGCGCGCCGCCTCTCTCGCGTATCGCGCCGGCGCTGAGCTCGCGCGGGTCGTCCCACCCGCGGTCGGGGGACTGGTCGCCGAGGGGCTCGCGCGGGCGATGCGGGTGGCCTGGCCGGCACGCCGCGCGCAGGTGGCGCGCACGTTGGTCCGGGTGACCGACGGGGAGCTGCGGGGTGCGGAGCTCGATCGTGCGATCGACGCCGTGTTCTCCAACTACGCGCGGTACTGGCACGAGTTCTTCCGGATGCCGGATCTCCCGCCCGAGTGGTTCCTTGCTCACTTCGACCTCGAGGGCTTCGAGCACCTCGACGCCGCGCTGCGCGCCGGGCGTGGAGCGATCCTCGCGCTCCCACACCTCGGCAACTGGGACCTCGCCGGCGCCCATCTCGCGGCTCGTGGGGTCCCGATCAGCGCGG
>BTUT01000405.1:0-3404 GCA_045862935.1 Acidimicrobiia bacterium | reverse complement strand
GGGGGGTCGAGGCGACCCGCCCACTCGGGGTGCAGCACCGAGAGCGGGTGTCTCGGCGCGCTCTCGTGCAGCGCCCCCCACCGCCACGCGGCGACGTCGTCGCCGAGGCGCACCCGCAGGAGCGCCACCGCGGCGGTGAGCGCTCCCTGGAGCACGTCGCGCCACGTCTCGCCGGGCGCCAGGCAGGTGTCGTCGTCGGCGGCGAGGAGCGCGGAGAGCACCGGCCACAGGCGTAGCGCCGGCGTCACGAACGCGCCGGGCGGTTCGTCGCGCGCGGGGCCACGGAGGGTTGCGAAGGCGGGCCCGTCGACGAGGTGCCGGCAGGTGGCGTCGCGCAGCGCCATCACGACCGCGGCGCCGGCCGAGTCGGCGTCCAGCCTCCCGTCCCACGCCGCGACCATCTCCAGCGCCTCGCGTTCGTGTTCGTCGCCGGGTGTCAGGTCCTGCGCGCGCTCGATCCACAGCGGCGCACGCAGCGACTCGACGTCGCCGTGGATCCGGGCCATGTCGTCGACGCTCGCCGGCCCGAGGGCCAGGAGCAGCGCCGTGATCCGCTCGGCGCGGTCGGGCCGTGAGCAGCCGTCGCTGAGGTGGAACGGGAACTCGGGGCCCACGATGCGCTGGTTCGCGGTGACGATCATCCCCGCGGCCGGATCCCGCGTCGCGGGGAGGTCGTCGAACGGGATGGTGCCGTGCCAGTCGTGGTCCGGGGTCCAACCCGGGACCGGCCCGGCGGCGTTCGCGGCCGGGCGGATCGGGATCCGACCGACCGTGTGGTAGCCGATGGCCCCGTCCACGTCGGCGCACACGAGGTTGTTCACGGGATCGACCCAGTCGCGCATGACGTCGCGCAGCCCGTCGATCGAGGTGGCCGTGAGCATGGGTGCGAGCACCTCGAACCCGCTGCTCGGCGCCACGAGCGCGGTCGACTGCATCGCGATCGCCGCACCGGTCGCGGGGTCGCCGAAGACGACGGGACCGTGCGGGGTCTCGAAGCACTCGACGTCCACCGCCGCCGCGTCACGCACGTCGATGGTCTCGACGCGGTCGGGTGACCGACCGCCTGGGAAGCGCTCCACGTAGAGGTCCTGGTAGTCGCCGTATGCGTTCGTCACGCACCACGCCACGGCGCGGTTGTGCCCGAAGTGGGGCAAGCCGGGCACACCCACGAACGCGAGGCCGACGGCGTCGAACTCCGGACAGGCGAGGTGGTTCTGCACGTACACCCCGGGGCTCTCCACGTGGCGGTGCGGGTCACCCGCCACGAGGGGCATCCCCGAAGCCGTGCGCGTCCCGCTGATCGCCCACGCGTTGCTTCCCCCGGGGTCACCGCCGGCGCCGACCGTGGCGGGCCCGGGTCTCGGCCCACCATCGGGCGCGCCCGCCGGCTCGCCGCCGGACGCCGTCGCTGCGACCTCCCCGAACACGCCGGGGTCGGCCCCGAGCAGGGCGTCGACCGCCATCGCCACCGGGGCGAACCACGCGGGATCGAGGGTGAGCGGCGGGCCGGTGTCGCCGGGCGGCACGATCAGCGGCACGGGCCGGTCGTCGGCTTCGAGGCGCACGGCGGCCTCGGGACCGAGCGCGGCCCACACCCGTGCCCGCCACAGCTTCTTCTGCCAGTTGGCGAACACCACGTGGCGGACGAGGAAGACCGCGTTGCAGTCCCACGGCGCCCAGGGCTCGGGCTCGACCCCGGCGAGGCGGAGATCCGTCGGCAGGTCGCGGCCGAGGCCGAGGTACGCGTTCACGCCTGCGGCGTAGGCGTCGAGCACGGCCCGGCCGGCGGAGGACAGCGCGTCGTACTCGCGACGCGCGGCGTCGCGCAGCCCCACCCGGCGCGTGAAGGCGTCGAACGCCACGCCGCTCGGACCGGCGACGGCGGCCCACCGCCCGTACGCCCGGCGGCGGTCGTACTCCATCTGGCCGAGGCGATCGGCGGCGTGCGCGAACCCCTGACCGAAGAAGGCGTCGTGGGTGGTCGCGGCGCGGACGTGCGGGATGCCCCACTCGTCGCGCAGGATCACGACGTCGTCGTCGAGCCCGTCGATCCGCACCACCTCGCGCCGCACCGGCCCGAGGCTACCGACGCGCGAGAATGCGGCCATGACCTCCACCCCGCTCACGACCCCGTTCTCCACCCGGTTCACCCGGATGGACGAGTCGACCGCCGAGCAGTGGGCCGTGATCGCCACCGAGACGATGGAGGCCCAGCCCCTCGTCGCCGAGCACGTCCTCGCGCTCCTGCGCAACCTCGAGGGGATGGTGCTCGGCTTCTCGGTCGACCAGCTCACGCACTGCTTGCAGACGGCCACGCTCGCCGAGCGAGCCGGTGCCGACGAGGAGCTCGTCGTCGGAGCGCTGGTGCACGACGTCGGCAAGTACGTGAGCGTCGCGAACCACCCGGCGATCGCGGCCGAGATGCTCCGCCCGTTCGTGCGCGACGAGGTGTACCACGCGATCCGCGTCCACCAGGACTTCCAGGGGCGGCACTACTACGGGCACTTCGGTGGCGACGCCGACGCCCGTGAGCGCTACCGCGGTGAGCCCTGGTTCGACCTCGCCGCCCGCTTCGCCGACGAGTGGGACCAGGTCGCGTTCGATCCCGGCTACGACACGCTGCCGCTCGCGCACTTCGAGCCCGCGGTGCGTGCGGTCTTCGCGACTCCGAAGCAGTTCCTGTAATCGGGCCACACCCGCCCGGGGCCGCCGGCGCAAGCGGCCCGGCCCGCACCGCACCGCCCTACGACGGCGCGGTGACACCGAGCCGACGGGCCGACTCGTGCACATGGGCCCGGATCTCGGCCTCGTCGTCCACCCGTCCGTGGCGCACCAGGACGCGCCCGGCGACGATCACGGTGTCGACCACCGCGCCCGACGCCGCGTACACGAGGTTGTGCACGAGGTCACCGGGCCCGAGCTCGATCCGGTCGGGGTCGACCACGACGAGGTCGGCCGCCGCGCCGACGGCGATGGGCCCCGCGCGGGCGAGGAGTGGTGCCCGCTCGCCGGTGGCCACCGCCCACGCTTCGCGCGCCGGCATCGCCGCCGGATCGCGCCGGGCGTGCTTCTGGAGCAGCGACAGGACCTTCACGTCGACCAGCAGGTCGAGGGAGTTGTTCGACGCGGCGCCGTCGGTGCCGAGGCCCACGGGGATCCCGCGGGCGCGCGCTGCGCCGTAGCCGAACACCTCGCCCACCGCGAGCTTCATGTTCGAGACCGGGTTGGTCACGATCGTGGCGCCCCGCTCGCCCACGAGGTCGAGCTCGTCGTCGGACAGCCACACCCCGTGCGCGAGCACGGTCCGCGCACCCAGGAGCCCGCAACGATCGAGCAGCGTCGCGGGACCCACGCCGTGCCGGGCGATGCAGTCGATCACCTCGTCCTCGGTCTCGGCGAGGTGG
>BTUT01000404.1:0-3412 GCA_045862935.1 Acidimicrobiia bacterium | reverse complement strand
CCGAGGTCGGTGCGCTGCCCGAGACGATGAGCTACGACGAACGGCTCTTCACGGTCCTTCCGCACCAGGCCTGGGGCTCGACGTACTTCCGCATGGGTCGCTACCGCGACGCCGCCGACGCGTATCGCGCGGCGGAGCGCGCGGAACCGGACAACCCCGAGCACCGGCTCCGCCGCCTGACCGCCGAGCACTTCGCAGGCGACGGCCCGACGCGTCGGGTCGTCGAGATCGCCGGGATCCCCACGGCGCTGCGCACCTCGGATCGCGCGCGCGCGGACGCGGTCGACGCGGTGTGCAGCGAGCTGGTCGTCACGGGCTCCGCGCCCGTGCTCGAGATCGACTTCACGCGCCATCCGGCAGCGGTGCCGCCCGGTCCTTGGCAGCACGCGGACGGCGACGTGCGAGCCACGTGGCACGACGGCGACTGCTTCCTCGCCCACGGAGGGCTCACCGCCCACGCCGACGCGACGACCGCCCGCATCGGCGGGGACGGCGACCTGGCCCGGGCGTTCCGCCAGCTGTTCCCGTACGCGATCGCGCACCTGCTCGCCGGTCACGACTGCTTCGTGCTCCACGGCGGTGCCGTCCGTCGGGGTGACTCCGCGCTGCTCGTGCTGGGGGGTACCGGGTCGGGGAAGTCGACGGTCGTCGTGAGCGCGCTCGGCGCGGGGTGGGCGGCGCTCGGCGACGACCTCGTGGCCGTGCGTCTCGGTGCGGCCGGCCCGGAGGTCACCGGGATCGCGAAGCCGCTGCACGCGCCGGACGACATCGCTCGCTCCCTGCGCTTCGACCCCCGGGTGCGGCTGCGGCCGCTGCCGGGGGACGCGCGGCGGCGCCACCGAGTGGTGGCCGGCCTCACCGACCCGAGCTGGTACCGAGTCGACGCGACCGTCGTCGCGTCCCACGGAGCGCGACCGGGTTCGGTCCTCGAGCGCCTCACGACCGCGGAGACGGCGACCTGGCTGCTCCACTCGTTCCTCGCGAGGCACGAGCCGACCCGGCTCCGCGACTACCTGACCGTTGCCGCCGAGCTCACGCGCCGGGGCGGCTACATCCTCCGGCTCGGCAC
Source organism: Acidimicrobiia bacterium (assembly GCA_045862935.1). Taxonomy (GTDB): domain Bacteria; phylum Actinomycetota; class Acidimicrobiia; order IMCC26256; family PALSA-555; genus CAIUKV01. Next base: position 2,343 of record BTUT01000404.1, on the reverse strand, counting down.
CGACCCGCTCCAGCGGGTCATCGACGTCCCCGGGTGCGTGGAGGAGGCGAGGCTCGCACCACCCGGGGATGCGGGCACCCCGCGATCAGTGCGCCATCCACGCCACGAGCAAGCGCTCGATCAGGGGCTCGTCTGATTCGTCTGCGCGCCCGCGACTCCCATCGAGAGCCCGCTCATGGTCACCGAGCTCACGACCGGCACCGCGAACGCCGTCCCCACGATCATCCGCCGGACGAACGTCCGGCGATCGGGGCCCACCCGCTCGACGATCTCGTCCGCCGAACCCTCGCTCACGGTTCCCTCCCCCTCCGAGCACTCACCCGAGTGACGATGGCTCCGCCACGATATCGCACCTCGCGGCGAGCGGGGGCCCCGCCTCAGCGGTACGGCTCACGCCACTCGACGGGTGCTCGGCCCAACCAGCGCGACAGCTGCCGGTGGAGAGCGGACCGGTAACGCGACTGGCGGAGGAAGGCGCGACCCTCCGCTCTGACCCGCCGACGGCGCTCGCGCCAGCCGAGCCCGTGCTTCCGGAGGATCGCGACCATCTCCCGCTTCTTGGCCCGCTGGTGCTGGTGCGTCGTCAGGCGCGTACCGTCGCGATGGTCGCGGTACACGTAGCAGCAGTGGTCGACGGCTCGGAACCGAGCCCCGTGCTCGGCCATCACCCACGGAAAGTCGAGGTCGTCCGTTCCCGTGGCGTAGAACCGCTCGTCGACACCGATCGCCAACCCCATCGAGCGTCGCCAGCACAACAGATGCTTCACGGGAGCGCGCTCGCGGAAGTCGTCGATCGAGACGTGGGGTCGCGGCCGGTACACACCACTGAGGGCGACGCCGTCGTCGTCGACGTAGCGCCGACCGGTGTGGAAGAAGTCGGTGCCCGGGTACAGACGGATGTGGGCGGACAGGACCGCCACGGCGTCCGGCTCCCACAGGTCGTCGCCCAGGAGCAGCGCCACGAACTCCGTCTCCGCGACCTCCATCGCCGTGTTGATCGCACCCGCCAGGCGCACGCCGCGATTGGTGCCGACGGTGACTCGCGGGTCGTGGGCCCACCCGCCGAGCATCGTCGAGATCCGCTCGAGCTCCTGCGCCTCGGCGACCACCACGAGGCGCCACGCGTCCGACGTCTGGGCGAAGACGGACGCGACGGCCTCGGCGAAGTAGACCGGATGAGGATCGCGGATCGGCAGGATCACGGTGAGCGCGTAGCGTCGCGGCTCGTGACCGGGCCATCCGGCGTCATCGTCCGCGATCTCGGCGTCGACGGCCGCGAGGCGTTCGTCGCCCGCGGGCACGTCGCCCGTCACTTCTTCCCGCACCGCGTCGTGCGCCTCCCCAAAGGGGGACCGGATGGGCTCAAGATCGCCCGACGGATGTGCACCCCCGATGCGTCCGGAGCCGAGCTCTGGGAGCTGTTGCTGTACGCGCGCCCTCCAGTGCTCGACGGGTTCCCCAGAGCGGTGTTCTTCGACGACGACATCGTGTGGCACCAACAGCAGTTCGGGCTCGACGGACACGTTGCCACGGCAGCCGTCTTCGCGCGGGGAACCGACCTGTTCGTCTGCAACCTCGTGTCCGACCTCGTCCAGCGGATCGGGCGCCGCCGCGACCTGAAGACCCAGGTCGAGAACCGGTTCAAGGGCTGGGCGCGCCTGCTCGTGAACGCCGCGCTCCAGCTCGCGATCGATCACGGCGACCGCCGGGTGCTCGTCGCCACCGCCGACTCGGCGCTGCGCCACACTGATCAGTCGCGCGAGGTGCAACGACCACTGTTCGACCGGGTGTACGACGGCGCGGTGCGACCCCCGTTCCAGGCCGTGCGCGATGGCAACTGGTGGGCGCTCGACGTCGCCGCGAACGCGGCGGCGTCGCTGCGCGCCGAGCCCACGCTCCTCCCGCTCGACGACGAGCCCGCGATCTGCGTGCTTCACGACATCGAGCGCGGCTGGGGTCACCTCGACGAACCCGAGTTCGCGACGGGGGCTGACGCGGCCGCGCCTGGCCACCTCGCGCGGATGCTCGACGTCGAGGCCGATCTCGGCGTACGCGCGACCTACTCGGTCGTCGGGTTCATGGTCCCCGACGTCGCGCGAGCGATCCGCGCCGGTGGGCACGCCGTGGCGTTCCACTCCTACGACCACGCGGGCGAGGACGAAGATGGCTGCGACGACCAGCTGGCCCACTGCCGCGAGGTCGACTACCGGATCAAGGGCTACCGCCCGGCACGGTCCCGGCTCGGTCCGGAGCTGACGAACGACAACCTCGCGTTCCACAACTTCGAGTGGCTGGCGAGCTCCGCGCACTCGCTCGGCGCGACCCAGCCCGCGCTCACCCACG
>BTUT01000403.1:0-3415 GCA_045862935.1 Acidimicrobiia bacterium | reverse complement strand
GACGCCCGTCCGCGAGAAGGCACCGAGGCGTGAGGGCGACGCACGATCCGGCCATGCGGCGACTTCCAGGCGGGCGGCTCCGACCTCGTCGGCGATCGCCACCGCACGCCGCAGGTCACGCGCGCGCTCGGCGGTCAACCAGTGCCGGTCGGGGTCGTAGAACGCTCCGATCTCCCGCAGCAGGTGCGCCTCGCGGGAGATGAGGACGGTGTGCGCGTCGGTCCGCAGCGCACGCCCCGCGTCGGCGATGGTCGCCGACCGCTCCGAGAGCGAGACGACGCCGGCCGCGGTCACGACCGCGGCGAGGGCCACGATCGCGACCCGCCCGGCACCCGCTGCGGTCGCGATGACGATCGCGGCGCCGACGGCCAGCAGCGTGGAGCTCACGAGGAGGTAACGACCGGCCCATTGCGGGTGTGCGCCCCCCGAGTACTGGAACAGCCACACGACAGGCACCGCGACGAGCGCCACGGTTCCCACCGGGCGCCACCGGCGCACGGTCCAGCCGACCGCCAAGCCGGCGGCCGCCAGTGGTGAGGCGCTCAACATGCCGGGCACGAACCCCAGCTCGGCCTCGAATCGCAGGCCGTAGCACAGGCCGGCGACGAGCAGCGCGGTCACCCCCGCGACGCGGTGGCGAGGGCCGGCGACGAGCAGGCGCCACGCGGCGTACATCACCAGCACCACGACGAACGCGCCGACGATCCAGTCCGCAGGAGTGTCGAGCCGGTTCAGGCCGACGCCGGTGGTCAGCGCCTCCTTCACCCTCAGGTTGGCGTCCGCGCCCGCCGCGCCGGCGGTCCGCGCGGCACGTGCGGCCCGGAGGCTCTCGCCGAGCACGGCGCGCTCGAGCGCCTGGTTCGCGACGAGGACGCCCGCTGCCCCGGCGGCCCACGCGCCGCCCACGGCGATCATCCACCGAACGGGCGGCTCCCCCACCCGAGCCGCGCGGCGAGCGATGAGGACCGCGGTCACCGCCGCCGCGACCGCGGCGTAGACGAGCGACTCGGTGCGCATCGTGGCCGCACCACCGAAGCACAAGCCGGACGCGAGCGCACCACGCCACCCCGCGCGCGCGTCCACGAGGTCGACGAGGAACACCATGCCCCAGAGCACGAGCGCGACCCCGGGGGCATGCTCCCAGAAGTCCAACGCGTACACCGCGATCGGCGAGGCGAGCCCGACGGTCCAGAACGCCCACCACCCGTCTCGCGACCCCAGGCGCCGGGCCAGCGCGCGTGCGGCGAGCGCGGCGAGCGCAGCACCGAGCATCGGGAGGGCCAGCACCGCGCGCGGACCACCCACCGCGTGGAGGGGTGCAGCCGCGAGCACCATCGGCAGGGTGGTGACGTTGATCCAGCGGTCACCGAGGCGCGACGTGTAGTAGAGCGGATGCAGCGTGCCCTCGGGATCCAGGTCGGCCGCCCAGTAGCCCACATCGGGATCGAGCGTGCCGCGCTGCTCCATCACCGCGAGCGTCGCCAGCTTGCCCCCGGTGTCGGTGCCCAACGTGCCGCGAGGGTCGTTCGCGAGGGACAGCACGGCGTACACCGCGAGGAGCAGCACCATCGCCCCCGCGACCACCAGGGGGCGGCTGCGGCTCGACCGGGCTCGCCCGCGCTGGTCGGTCTCCGTGGCGCGGGTCTCCGCGAGCGGCAGGCTCGCCACGCGCGTCAAGTGATCACCCCGGTCACCGGGCCTCGGCGTAGCGCGCGAGGGAGAGGGTCACACCGGGCATGAGCGAGAGGGTGCGGGTCCCCCGTCGCTCGAACGGTCCGAGTCGCGGCCCGGTCAGGCGCGGCGTGGTCGTCGCCACCGTGAGCTGCTCCGCGCCGGAGCGCTCGACCGCCTGCACGGCCACCGCGAGGGACGCTCGGTCGCCCGCGGCGAGCCAGGGCTGGCCCGTGTCGTAGAAGGCGCCGGCCTCCCGCAGCAAGAGGACCTCACCGACCATGACGACCGGTCCGGGGATGCGGTCGACCGCGGCCCAGCCGGACGCTGACGCGTTGGTACGAACCGACATCCAGGCCAAGCCCGAGCCGGTGACGAGGACCGCGAGCACCACGACCGCGATCCGGCCCGCCCGTGGCAGCTGCGACACCGCCACGCAGCCCACCACCGCGAGGAGCGTCGAGGACGTCAGGAGGTAGCGGCCGCCCCACATCGCGGTCATGCCGTTCGAGTACTGGAAGGCCCAGACGAGCGGTGCCGCCAGGACGGCCACGATCCCGATCCGCCGGGCGGACCCGAGGACCCAGGCTCCGGCGAGCCCGGCGGCGGCGAGCGGCGACGCGGTGAGCGCACCGGGCACGAAGCCGAGCCCCGAGCCGAAGGCCAGCAGGTAGCCGTAGGCCACCACGGCGAAGGCGCCGGGCACGAGGACGCGGCTCCGCGGGTGGTCCCGGAGCAGCAGCGCGGTGCCCAGCACCACCCCGCCCACGATGGCCGCGCCCAGCAGCCAGTCGGCGCCGGTCGAGAAGCGGTTCAAGCCGACCGACGTGACGAGCGCATCTCGCCCCCGGACGACGAGGTCGTCCCCCACCCGCTCCGCGACCGTCGACGCGCGGCCGGCGCGCATCCCCGAGCCGATCGCCCACCGCTCCAACAGGTGGTTCGCGACGAGCACGGCGCCGAGTCCGCAGACCGTCGCCACGACCTCCACCCCCGGGAACCGGCGACGGCGCATCCACGCGCCGGCTCCGAGGACCGCGAAGGCGACCGCGGCGTACACCAGCGCCTCGGTGCGCATCGTCGCCGCGGCCCCGAAGAGCACCCCCGCGGCGAGCCCGCCCGGCCAGCCCCGGTCGCCGTCGGCGACGTCGACGAGGAGGACCACGGCCCAGACCATGCAGGCGAGACCCGGCGCGTGCTCCCAGAAGTCGAGCGCGTAGATCGCGACCGGGGTCGCCAGCCCGACGAGCCAGAACGCACCGTCGCCGCGGTCGCCCAGCCGGCGGGCGAGGGCGCGCGCTCCCAGTGCCGTGGCCACCGCGGCGAGCATCGGGATCACGAGGACCGCGCGCAGCCCGCCGACCGCGTACAGCGGCGCCGCCGCGTAGATCATCGGCAGGGTGGTCACGTTCACCCATCGGTCGCCGACGTGTCGGGTCAGCGCCATCGGGTGCGCGACGCCGTCCGGATCGAAGGGCTCGGCCCAGTACCCCAGGTCCGGGTCCAGGTCGCCGCGCTGGTCCATCACCCGCAGCGTCGCGATCTTGCCGCCGGTGTCGGACCCGAGGAAGGCCCGTGGGTCGTTCAGCAGTGACAGCGCGCAGTAGGCCGCGAAGAGGACGAGGCACATCACCGCGGGACGCCGCAGCAGCTCGCGGGCGCGTGCCGCGGACGCGTTGCCCACCGCCGGTCGTGCCGGCGCCGGCGCGAGGGTCGTCACTCGGACTTGCGGGCGCGCAGCACC
>BTUT01000402.1:0-3447 GCA_045862935.1 Acidimicrobiia bacterium | reverse complement strand
CCCGATCACCGCGTCAGCACCAGCGCGCTCGTGGGGATCGACGCCGGACCGCCGGTCACGAGCGCGACCTCCGCGCCGGGCACCTGGTTCACCGCGGTGCCCCGGATCTGCTCGACCCCCTCCTTCACGTGCGTCATCCCGATGATGTACGCCTCGCTCAGGTTGCCGCCGTGGGTGTTGACCGGGATCGACCCGGTCGGCCAGCGGATGTTGCCGTCCCCCACGAACGCGCCCGACTCACCGATCCCGCAGAAGCCGTAGTCCTCGAGCTGCAGGAGGACCATCGGCGAGAAGTGGTCGTAGAGCAGCGCGACGTCCACGTCGGCCGGATCCAGACCCGCCATCGCCCACAGGCGCTTCGCGACCGGCCGGTGCCCCGACGACGCGAAGTACTCGTCGGGCATGTTCATCCACGTGATCGCCTGCCCCCATCGACCCATGCCCCCGTGCGCCGACGCGGTGATCTTCACGGGCGGGTGGCGCAGGTCCTTCGCGCGCTCCGTCGACGTCGTGACGACCGCGACCGCGCCGTCGCACTCCAGGCAGAAGTCGTAGAGGCACAGGGGCTCGGCGATCATCCGGGCGCCGAAGTAGTCGTCGAGCGTGAGCGGGGTCGTCATGAGCGACGTCTCGCGCCGGATCGCGTTCGCACGCGTCGAGATCGCGACCTCGGCGAAGTGCTCGCGCTTCGTCCCGTACAGGTGCATGTGACGCATCGCGAGCACCGCGAACATCTGCCCCGGTCCCATCAGCCCCGATGGCGAGGTGAAGTCCTTCTCGGGGGACGGTGGCGCGGAGTACTGCGCGCCGGGCCGCCCCCGTGGCGCGTACGACGCTCCGAACCGGCTCACCGCCTGCTGGAGCGTCATGAGGCTCACCACCGTCGTGGCCATCCCCGCGTGGATCGCGGCGGCGGCGAGGCCCACGGATCCGGCCGAGCCTCCTCCCCCACCCGTCAACGTGGCGGTGAAGCGCACCTCGGGAATCCCCATCACCTGCGCGAAGAGGGCGGTGTCGCCCCCCAGACCCATGCTGTAGAGCGCGAGGCCGTCCACGTCGTCGACGCCGAGTCCCGCGTCGTCGAGCGCCGCGAGCATGGCCTTGCCCGCGAGCTCGAGCGGCGTCTGCGGCACCGACCGGCCCCGCTTGTAGTACGGCGTGGCACCCACCCCCACGACCGCCGCTTCGTCGCGCAGGCTCACGCTTCCGCTCCACCCATCGGCCGGGCATCATGGCACGGATGGCCGACGAGCGGAGCTGGGTCGAGCGCGACGCCGCCGTGGTGTGGCACGGCTTCACACAGATGGCCGCCTACCCCGACAGCTCGCCGGTGGTGGTGGAGCGCGCCGAAGGCCACTACCTCTACGACGCCGGTGGGCGCCGCTACCTCGACGCGATCTCGTCGCTGTGGGTCAACACGGTCGGTCACCGTGTCCCCGAGCTCGACGCGGCGCTGCGCGACCAGATCGACCGCGGTGCGCACACCACGATGCTCGGCAACGGCAACCGCATCGTGGTCGAGCTCGCCGAGGCGCTCGCGCGCGTCGTACCGGTCGACGACCCGCACTTCCTGTTCGCCGGTGACGGCGCGAGCGCGGTCGAGCAGGCGCTGAAGATCGCCTTCCAGCACTGGGTGAACCGTGGCGTGGACGGGCGCACCACGTTCCTCGCGTTCGGCGACGCCTACCACGGCGACACGATCGGCGCGCTCTCGGTGGGTGACGGCGGCTTCGGCACCGACCTCTTCGACCCCCTGCGCTTCCCGGTGCTGCGCGCGCCGGGCTTCACCGACCCCGACTGCTTCGTTCGGGCGATCGGGCTCGTCGCGACACACGCCCGGGAGCTGGCAGCGGTCATCGTCGAACCGCTCGTGCAGGGGGCGGCCGGCATGCACCTCGCGGCGCCGGCCGACGTGGCACGGCTCGCGCGCGCGTGTCGGGAGCACGACGTCCTGCTCATCTGCGACGAGGTGGCCACCGGCTTCGGGCGCACCGGCGAGCTCTTCGCGTCGCAGCGGTGCGGGATCCGGCCCGACCTCATGTGCCTCGGCAAGGGCCTCACCGCGGGGTACCTGGCGATGTCGGCCACGGTCGCGAGCGGCCGGGTGTTCGACGCGTTCCTCGGCGACGACCTCGGACCGCGGACGCTCTACCACGGACACTCCTTCAGCGGCAACGCGCTCGCGGCGGCCGTCGCGCTGCGCCACCTGGAGCTGCTCGACGCGCGTGACGTGCTCGCGAACGTGCGCGCGCGGTCCGACGAGCTGCGCGCGCTGCTCCACGACCGCATCGCGCCGCTCCCCGCGGTGGCCGACGTCCGCCTCGAGGGCCTCATGGGTGGGGTGGAGCTGGCGCCGCCGGTGGACGGGTTGCGCTGGGGCCGGCGGGTGTGCGCGGCCGCCGTGGCCCGTGGGGTGCTCCTGCGCCCACTCGGCGACGTGGTGGTGCTCATGCCCCCGCTCACGATCACCTCCGAGGAGATCCACGAGATCGTCCGGGTGCTCGCGGCGGCGATCACCGAGACGTGCGATCGGACCGATCGGACCGAGCAGGCCGAGACGACCGATCGGACCGAGCAGGCCGAGACGACCGAGCAGGCCGAGACCACCCGGGGCCGCGAGGGGGCCGGATGAGCTGGCCCGGGTGGGCCCGCACCGAGACCGGGCGGATCCGCAGCGCCGGGCAGTGGCGAGCGCCGCGCGACCTCGACGCCGCCGGGCCGACCGGCACGCTCGCACCCGACGGGCGCGCGGTGGTGTCGTTCGCGTCGAACGACTACCTCGGGCTCACGCAGCACCCCGCGGTCGTGGCCGCGGCGCACGCGGCGATCGACCGGTGGGGCACGGGCTCCGGCTCGGCGCGCCTCATCGTGGGCTCGCGGCCCGTGCACTCCGAGCTCGAGGAGGCGCTCGCCGCGTGGAAGGGCGCCGAGGCCGCGGTGGTCTTCCCCACCGGCTTCGCGGCGAACCTCGGCGTGCTCACCACCTTCGCGGGCCCCGAGACCCTCGTCTGCTCCGACGAGCTCAACCACGCGTCGATCATCGACGGCTGCCGCCTGTCGCGCGCCGAGATCACCGTCTACCGCCACGGCGACGCGGACCACGTCGAGCGGCTCCTCGCCGAGGTGCCCGGCCGCCGGGCCATCGTCGTCACCGACACCGTGTTCTCGATGGACGGCGACCTCGCGCCCGTGCCCGACCTCGTCACGGTGTGCGCGCGCCACGGTGCCCTGCTCGTGCTCGACGAGGCCCATGCGGTGCTGGGGCCCGATCCCGGCCTCGACGGGATCGACGCGCTCCGGGTGGGCACCCTGTCGAAGACCCTGGGCGCGCTCGGAGGGTTCGTCGCCGGCCCGCGCCTGCTCACCGACCTGCTCGTCAACCGCGCTCGCTCCTACATCTTCACCACCGCGCCCACACCGGCCGACGCGGCGGCCGCGCTCGCGGCC
>BTUT01000401.1:0-3460 GCA_045862935.1 Acidimicrobiia bacterium | reverse complement strand
TCGCCGGCATGATCGCCGCGTTGGGCGGCTCGCTGCTCGCCTTCCGGCGGCCGACGCTGAGCTTCCAGGGCTTCGCGGGGCTGCAGTCGGTCGTGCTCATGCAGTCGGCCGTCCTCGGCGGCGTGGGCACGCTGGCGGGACCGCCCGTCGGTGCCGGGTTCCTCCCCGGAACGCTCGGGCAGCGCATCTTCTCGTTCATCGGCGATGACATCGCCGTCTACCTGTCCCTCGCCGCGGGGTTGCTGCTCCTCTTCATGCTCACCCGCGCTCCCGATGGGATCGCCGTCCTCATGGCCGAGCGCGCGCGTCGACCCCTCGCCGCGATCCGCCGGCGGTGGCCCTTCGTGCGGCCAGCACCGCATCTCCTCGCGGGCCCTGCCGCCCCTGTGATCGATCCGGTCCCGCCCCGGCGCCTCGTCGTCGACGGGTTGACGGTGCGCTTCGGTGGCGTCACCGCGGTCGACCGACTCACGCTCGAGGTCGGGCCGGGTGAGGTGGTGGGCCTCATCGGGCCGAACGGCGCCGGGAAGAGCACCACGATCGATGCGATCACGGGCGTCGTGCAGCCGACCGAGGGAACGGTCTCGCTCGACGGCGTGCGGATCAATCGGTGGAGCCGCGAGGATCGCGCGCGTGCCGGCATCGGTCGCTCGTTCCAATCGCTCGAGCTGTTCGACGATCTCACGGTGCTCGAGAACATCCTCGCGGCGTGCGACGCGCGGGACCAGCTCGCCTACGTCACGGATCTCGTGGCGCCCGGCCGGGCCCACCTCACCGCGGCAGCGCGCACCGTCGTCGACGAGTTCGACCTCGCCGACGACCTCACCACCAGGGTGAACGAGCTCCACTACGGCCAACGCCGGCGCCTCGCGATCGCCCGTGCGGTCGCGGGCTCGCCGTCGATCCTGCTCCTCGACGAGCCGGCCGCCGGGCTCGACGAGCAGCAGTCGCGCCATCTCGGCGGCCTGGTTCGCCGGCTCGCGGACGAGTGGGGCATGGGTGTGCTCCTCGTCGAGCACAACGTCGACATGGTTCTTCGGTCCTGCGACCGCGTGTACGCGCTCGACTTCGGGGCATTGCTCGCCTCGGGGACCCCCGCGGAGATCCGTTCCGATCCCGGGGTCGTGGAGTCGTACCTGGGCACGTCGCACGCCGACGCCGGGGAGGAGCAGATCTCGACCACGTCCGACGAACCGGCGTAGCGCGCCGAGCCAGGCTCCGGCGAGCTCCGCGGGCCCGCGGGCTCGCCGCCGGTTCCTGACGCTTGTGTCACGATGTCGGACCCAGCCACCCGCGTCGAGCGGGAGCAGCCAAGGACCCGACCCATGGAGCTCGACCACCTGCGCTACGAGACGCACGACGGCGTCGCCGAGATCGTGCTCGACCGCCCCGAGGTGCTCAACGCGCTCTCGGCCGGGCCCGGGGGCACCCGGGACCAGATCCTCGCCGCCCTCGCCGAGGCCGGGGCCGACCCCGCGGTGGGCGCCGTGGTGCTCCACGGCGCCGGGCGGGCGTTCTGCTCCGGGGGCGACCTCACCGGGAACGCCCGACGCGAGACCGCGGCGGAGGAGCTGGCGTTCCTCGAGCGGGCCGACGCCTTCCACGAGGCCGTCCGGGGCAGCGCCGTGCCGGTCGTCGCCGCAGTGCACGGCCTCTGCCTCGGCGCGGGAGTGAGCCTCGCCGCTGCGTGCGACCTCGTCCTCGCGGCCGACGACGCCCGCTTCGGCTTCCCCGAGGGCCGGATGGGCCTCGTCGGCGCCGGCCCGATCACCACCGTCGTCGGGCGGCAGTGGGCGAAGTTCCTCATCCTCACCGGCGAGCTGCTCGACGCCGACCAGGCCCAGGCTCTGGGCCTCGTCCTCACCGTCGAGCCCGCCGCCGAGCTGCTCGACCGGGCGTTCGACCTCGCCGCCCGCATCGCCCGCATGCCGCGCGAGGCGGTGCTGCTCAACCGCCGCAGCATCGACGCCATCGCCGACGCCGCGGGAGACGCCGCATCGCGCCCGGCGCGCCTCGCCCACGACACGGTCACGCTCAGCATGGCTGCCTCCGCCACCGCCCCCGACGGCCGTCGCTTCCGCGAGATCCTCGACGCCGAGGGCATGGCCGGGGTCAAGACGGCACGCGACCAGCAGTACACGAACCCCTGGCTCCGGCCCCGTCCTCCGGCGAGCTCGGGATGACCGGCCCGGACCGCGACGTCGAAGTCGTGCGAGAGCTGATCGCACGAATCGGTCGGCTGGAGGTCGACGCCGCGCTCGATCTGGTCACCGACGACGTCGTGCTCGAGCTCCCCTTCCGCGGCGACGGCGGCCCCCGGCGGCTCGAGGGGGATGCGGCCCGGCGATTCGTACGCGCGATGCCCAAGCTGTTCGCGACGTTGCCCTTCCACGACGTCGTCGTGCACGGCGCGCTGCCATCGGGCCAGGTCGTGGCCGAGTACGCCAGCGACGGCACCACCCACGCCGGCCGGTCGTACCGGAACAGCTACGTGGCGTTCTTCGGGGTGCGCGACGGGCGGATCTCCAACTGGCGCGAGTACTTCGACCCCACCGCGATCGCGGCCGCCTTCCCGCCTGAGTGACGCCCGCGGTCAGGTCACGTCGCGCGGCTTCTGGCCCTGCTCGAAGAGCCGCTGGCGGGCCGCGTGCGCGTCGCTCGTCTGCTCCATGACCGACATCACGTCGGCCGACATCTGGAGGTGCTGGCGCATGCCCATGAGCTCCCACGCGCGTACGAGCAGCGACTTGGTACCCATCAGCGTGGACAACGGAGCACGCGCGATGTGCGCGGCCATCTCGTCGACCGTTGCGTCGAGCTCGTCGCGTGGCACCACGCGGTTGATCAGCCCCATCTCGAGAGCCTGTGCCGCGGTGAGCGTCTGTGCGGTGTAGAGGTACTCGGCCGCGCGCTTGCGGTTCATGAACGACCAAGGCTCGATCATCGTCTCGCCGCCGGGGAAGCCGAGACCCTGAACCAGTGGCATCTGGAAGAACGCATCCTCGGAGGCGATCGTGATGTCGGGCAGGAGCGCCCAGTACGTTCCCCCACCCAGCGCGTATCCGTGCACCTGAGCAATCATCGGCTTGGGGAACTCGAAGAACCGCAGTGTGGGCCCGACGAACAGCCGCTTGCTGCCGATGTAGTTCGACCCGATCGCGTCGTGCGACGCGACGAACTCGGGATAGGCGTCGGGACCGGCGATCACATGGCCGGCGCAGAAGCCCTTCCCGTTGGCCCTGAGCACCACGACCTTCACCGTGTCGTCGGTCTCGGCCAGGTCGAGGGCGGCATCGACCTGCCACACCATCTCCGACGACTGTGCGTTGGCCTTCTCCGGCCAGTTCAGGACGATGCGGGCCACCGCGTCCTCGCGCTCGTACAGCACCACTCCCAGGTCGCGGATCTCGGGCACGGCGGGCTCCTCTCGGACGAGTGGTCAGGCGGTGGGGTCGCCGGG
>BTUT01000400.1:0-3484 GCA_045862935.1 Acidimicrobiia bacterium | reverse complement strand
GCCACCCACCATGCTCATCGACCACCTGATCGTGCTCGCCCCCCAGCTCTCCGCCATCACGACCGCGGACCTCCTCCTGGCCGGGGTGCTCAGACGGTTCCCCACCCTGAAGGTCGCGCTCTCCGAAGGCGGCATCGGGTGGATCCCCTTCTTCCTCGACCGCATGGACCGCCACATGTGGAACCACGAGTGGACCGGTCTGGAGATCGGGCAGCCCGGGAAGACCCCGACCGAGCTGTTCCGGTCGAACTTCCTCGGGTGCTTCATCACCGATCCGGCCGCGCTGCGGATCCGCGACCGCATCGGGATCGACAACATCGCGTGGGAGTGCGACTTTCCGCACTCCGACAGCACCTGGCCCAACTCCCCCGAGCTCCTGTGGAGCGAGCTGCAAGACGCGGGCTGCGAGACCGCCGAGATCCACAAGATCACCTGGGAGAACGCGTGCCGCTTCTTCCGCTTCGATCCGTTCCAGGCCGTCGCGAAGGACGCGGCCACGGTGGGCGCCTTGCGGGAGCGAGCGACCGACGTCGACGTCGGCGAGACATCACGCGCGGAGTACAAGCGACGCTTCGCCGAGACCCACTCCGCCTCGTGATGGAGGACCCACGGTGAACCCCTCGGCAGCTCCCCCGGCACCGTCTCCCACGGACCGGCTGCCGTCGTCGGTCGACGTGGTCGTGATCGGTGCCGGGCACAACGGACTCGTCGCGGCCGGCTACCTCGCCAAGGCCGACCTGCGCGTCGCAGTCGTCGAGGCGGCCGCCACCCCGGGCGGGATGACGGCCTCGGGCCCACTCATCCCCGAGGCACCCGGCCACGTCATCAACTCGTGCGCGGTCGACATCATCTCGCTGTTGCACTCGCAGATCCCCACCGAGCTCGGGCTGCGGGAGCACGGGCTCCAGCTCGTCAAGCCCGACCCGAGCTACGTGTCGCTGCATCCCGACGGGTCGTCGCTCGCGATCTGGCGCGACCACGCACGCACCGCGGCGGAGATCGAGCGGTATTCGCGCGCCGACGCTCGCGCCTTCCTCGAGTTCACCGATCTGCTCGACGTGATGATCGGTGCGATCCTCCCCGTCCTCGGTGTCGACTTCGGGCGCCCCGACCCGAGGGCGCTGTGGGCGAGCGCGAAGGTCGCCACGAAGAACCGCGCACGCCTCGGCGACATCGCGGCCCTGCTCACGGGGTCGGCCACCGCCGCGGCATCAGAGCGCTTCGACCACCCGGTCACACGGGGGGCGATGGTCAACCTCGCGGCCGGCGCAGGCCCCGTCGACCAGCCGGGAAGCGGCTTGGGGTTCATCCTGCTGGCGCTCCTCGGTCGGGTCGGCGCCGGCCGACCGATCGGCGGCATGCAGTCACTCACCGATGCCCTGATCTCCAGCTTCCGCGCGCGTGGCGGCGTGGTGGCCACCTGTACGCCGGTCGTGGAGATCCTGCACGCGGGTCGACGGGTCCGCGGGGTCCGCCTCGAAGACGGCCGGGTGGTCGAATCCCGATCGGTCGTCGCCACCTGCGACCCGTGGGTCACGCTGCGCCAGCTCGTGGGCGACGACGTCGTCGACCGCAAGACCGCCGCCCGCCTCGACTTCGCACCCGCCAACGGCACCGGCTCCGGCCCGTTCAAGATCGACATGGCGTTGCGCACGCAGATCACCGCGCTGTCGCACACCCGACCCGACGACGTCGACCTGCGCATGCCGACGCTGCTCCTCGGCACCGAGGAGTCGGTGCGCGAGTCGTACGCGGCCGCCGCGCGTGGTGACCTCCCGGACGACCCCGCCATCTGGGTGGTGGCCCCCTCGGCCGTGGATCCGTCGCAGGCACCCGAGGGTCAGGAGTCGCTCTACATCTACCCGCTGGCCGCGCCGGTGCATCCGCGCGACGGATGGGACACACTGCGCGCGCCGGCCGTCGACCGCGTCCTCGCGAAGTTGGGCACGTACATCGGCCCGCTCGAAGCGGCCGAGATCGGCCGACTGGTGGAGACGCCCGAGGACCTCGGCACGCGACTGCGGGTCCGCAACGGATGCGTGACCCACATCGACATGGGCCTGTTGCGATCCGGGCCGCTGCGCCCCACGATCGGGCTCGGCACCGGCAGGACACCGCTCGACGGCCTGGTGCTCGGCGGCTCCGGGATGCACCCAGGTGGTGGCGTCACCGGCCTCCCGGGTCGCACTGCCGCCACGCGCACCGCCCGCTACCTCAAGCAGCGCCGATGAAGGATCAAGTGACGACCATCGAAAGGGAGATGCCGTGACCGCAGCGACCTCGAACGAGGGCATGCACGAACCGAGCGACGTCGAGGCCATCGTCAGGGAGTGGTTTCGCAGCTACTCGGAGAAGGACTTCGAGACCCACAATGCGTTGATCCACCCCGACGTCGTCGTGGTCTATCCGGAGATGTGCTTTGTCGACCCGGATCTGAGCGCGGGCAGAGACTTCCTCGTGAAGACGTTGGAGAAGGACGAAGCGAACTTCGTCGATCTCAGACAGACGATCACCAACTTGTGGGTCGTGGGCAACTCCGCGTTCGTCGAAGGGTTCTTCAGCGGCACTCGGCTCGGCGGCACGATCGTCGACCAAGCCGCAAGCTCCGAGATCAAGCTGCGATTCCTCGACCGGATCGACATCGAGGACGGCATGGTCAAGTTGATCCACGCCTACTACGACACGGCCCTGCTCTACCAGATCCAGCTCGGGTTGGAGGGCCCGACCCGAGAGCAGCCAATCGCGCCGTGGATGCTGGCGATGGCAGCGGGGCAACCGCCTTCGATCTAGACCTCGACCGAGTCCGCAGCACGCGCAACGGTGCGGGTCCCGGCCGATCGGCCCGGACCCGCACCTTCCGCGCCGGCCTCAGGTCTTGTAGAGCGCCTGGAGGTCGTACTGCTGGAGCTTGTGCAGCTTGCCCTTCGCGTCGAGGGTGCCCATGTAGATGTCACCCGAGCACACGTTGGCCAGAATGGGGATGGCGGTGCCGTCGCAGGTGAAGGTGATCCCGCCGCTGTTCCAGAGTGGGACGTCCTTGGCCGTCTTGAACCGCTCGAGCACGGTCGCCGCGGTCACCTCACCCGTGTAGCCGTCCATGGCGTTCAGGAGGTTGAGCACCGGCGAGACCCCCGCGGCGACGTTGGTGCTGACGGTCGGGTCCGGGTCGACCTTGCCCTTGGCGTACTTCTTCATCATCGCCGCGTACACCACGTCGTCCTTGTCCTTGGTCGGCGGGCTGTTCGTCCCCATGTACGAACCCTTGAGCTGATTGCCCAGCGTCTTCGTGACGGTCGGGTCGATGCAGGTGGCGATGAGGTACTTGGCCACCTTGAGCCCCAAGGTCTGGTACGCCTTGAGGAACGATGTGCAGAACGTCACGTCGCCCGTCATCGCCAGCGCGTCGGCACCGCCGTCGACCGCGGCCTGGATCTGCGGCGTGAGGTCCGGCGTCCCGATCGGGGCCGGCACCACGTCGTAGTCG
>BTUT01000399.1:0-3493 GCA_045862935.1 Acidimicrobiia bacterium | reverse complement strand
CGATCCCGTTCCGGATCGACCCGGCACTCGTCACCGCCCGCCGGCGCACGCCCCGGGTCGACGTCGACGACGCGCTCCTCGAGCGCCTGCGCGGGACGTGCGACGAGGTCGTCGTCGCCCCGGGGGAGCTGGCCGAGGCCAGCCGCGACTGGTGGCCCCTGGCGATGACCTGGGCACTCGACGGGCAGGTCGGCGGTCTCGCCTCGGCCATCGCCCGACCGGCGTCGGCCGACGAGGTCGCCGGGGTCCTGCGCATCTGCAACGCCGCGCGGGTGCCGGTCACCACCGCCGCCGGTCGCAGCGGGGTCTCGGGCGGGAGCGTTCCCCTGCACGGTGGCGTCGTGCTCGACCTCGGCGCCGTCGCGGGCCTCGTCGACGTCGACGAGACGTCGCTCGTGGTCGACGTGAGGGCGGGCACCTTCGGCAACCTGCTCGAGGAGCAGCTGCGCAACGAGCACCGGGCGACACTCGGGCACTGGCCCCAGTCGCTGGACCTGTCGACCGTGGGCGGATGGCTCGCGTGCCGCAGCGCCGGACAGCTCTCGACGCGCTACGGGAAGATCGAGGACATGGTGCTCGGGCTCGACGTCGTCCTCGCCGACGGCACCGTGGTGCACACCGGCGGTGCGCCCCGCGCCGCGACAGGACCGGATCTCACCCAGGTGTTCGTGGGCAGCGAGGGAACCCTGGGGGTGATCACCGGCGCGCGTCTCCGCGTGCACGCGGCGCCCGCGGTCGAGCGCACGGCCGCCTATGGCTTCCCCTCGTTCCCCGAGGGGCTGGCCGCCTGCCGGCGCGTCCTCCACCGGGGAGGCACGCCGGCGGTGCTGCGGCTCTACGACGACGTCGAGAGCGCACGGAACTTCGGCGAGGCGGCACCGTCGCCCGCGCGACACGTGCTCCTGGTCCTCGACGAGGGCGAGCCGACGATCGTCGACGCCACGATGGCGCTGGTCCACGAGGAGTGCGCAACCGCGACGCGCCTCGACGCGGGGCTCGTGGACCACTGGCTCGAGCACCGCAACGACGTCTCGGCGCTGCAACCCCTCATCGGCGACGGATACGTCGTCGACACGATCGACGTCGCGGCGCGCTGGCGCGACCTCCCGGTCATGGTCGAGGCGGTCCTCGACACCCTCCGCAGCCACCCGCACACGCTCGTCGCCTCGGTCCACCAGTCGCACGCGTACGGACCGGGGGCGGCGTGCTACTTCACGTTCGGGGGCAAGCCACCCATCGGGGAGCGCGACGCCTACTACCGCGACGTGTTCGACCGTGCGCTGCGCGCCGCCCTCGCCCACGGAGCAGCCCTCAGCCACCACCACGGCATCGGTCTCAACCGCGCGGCTGCGATGGCCGACGCGCTCGGGAGCGGGTTCGAGGTCCTCGTCGCGATCAAGCGCGCGCTCGACCCCCACGGCATCTGCAACCCGGGGAAGCTGGGCCTCCCTGACCCCTTCGCCTGACCGGCGTCCGGTCGTCACGGTGGTGCGCGGCTCGGGTCGGCCCGGCATGGAACGCCGCTCACCAGCCCTCGTCCGCACCGTCGCCGCGATGCTCGCCGTGACGCTCACCGGTGTCCTCACCGGTGTCCTCACCGGTGGTCTCGTGGTGCTCGACGGCACCCGGGCAGCCGGCGCGGCAGTGCAGTGCGCTCAGGACTGGCGCCCCGCCCCGTCGGCGGCCTACCTCACCCCGAACGGGGAGCCCACCCAACCTCCACGCACCCTCCCACCGGCACCATCGCCCGCGCACCGGCCGTTCCACGTGCACTGCGGGGGCCGCTACGTCACCACGGTCTGGTGGGATCCGGGACGGGTCACGGTCCCGGAAGCCACTCGGATCGCCCGCGACCTCGTCGCCACCGCCGTCGTCCCGACGGTACGACCCGCCGTGAACCCGGCGCGCGGCATCACCGGCCTGGCGAGCTGGTTCTGGGCCGAGGCCGACCCCGAGCCGGTGCGCATGGTCGCCGGCAACGGCCCGGCACTCGACCTCGAGCTGCGCATCGTGACCGTGCGCTGGCGGTTCGGCGACGGGACGCCGGGCGCGATCAGCGGGCTCGGCACCGCGCACCCGGCGCCGTCACCGGTCGCCCACGTCTTCGAGCGCAAGGGCAGCTACCCGGTCACCGCGCAGGTCGTGATCGGCGGCTGGTACTGGTACGAGGAGCTGTGGGCGCCGGTCCCCAACGGCGGCCACACCGTCGTGCTGCGCCACGACGTCGCCGAGGTCCGCAGCCTGCTGCACGCCCGCTGAGCCGCGTCCCCACTCCGCGCCCCCCGGCCACGGCGCCCATCCCGGCACACGGCCGTGCTCAGCTGCGCGGCTCCAGGTAGACCCGGCCCGCCGCGGGAACGGCGGCCCGCACCGCCCGCTCGATCTCGCCGAGGGCGGCGGCCAGCTCGGGTCCGGTGAGCGCCGGGTCGAGCTCGAGCTCGGCGCCCACGAGGAGGTCCTCGGGACCGAGCTGCTGGGTGCGCAGGTCGATCAGGCGCACGACGCGCACGTCGGCCCGGATCACCTCCTCGACCGCACGGATGTCCTCGGGACGCGCGGCCTCGCCCACCAGCAGGCTGCGCATCTCGCTCGCGAGCACGAGCGCGATCACCACGAGGAGGAGGCCGATCCCGAGGCTGCCGAGCGCGTCGAACCGGGGCTCGTCGGTCACCTTCGAGAGCACCACCCCGGCCAGGGCGATGAACAGGCCGACGAGCGCACCGAGGTCCTCCAACAGCACCACCGGCAGCTCGGCGCTCTTCGAGTGTCGCACGAACCGGACCCACGACGTGCCCGGGGCCTTCACCCTGGCGGCCTCGTGGATGGCCGTGCGGAAGGACCAGCTCTCGAGTCCGATCGCCACGACGAGGATCCCGATCGCGATCCCCAGCGACTCCGGCTCGTGGGGGTGACGCAGCTTCTGGACGCCCTCGTAGAGCGCGAAGAGGCCACCGGCGGTGAACAGCACCACCGAGACGACGAAGGCCCAGAAGTAGCGCTCGCGTGCGTAGCCGAAGGGGTGACTGTCGGACGGAGCCCGGCGCGCCCGCCGGTCGCCGAGCAGCAGCAGACCCTGGTTCGAGGTGTCGGCCACCGAGTGGATCGCCTCGGCCAGCAACGACGCGGCGCCCGTGATGGCGAACCCCGCGAACTTGGCGACGGCGATGCCGAGGTTGGCCAGGAGCGCGGCGATCACCGCGCGCCGCTCCCCTCCGTGTGCCACGTCCCCGCTCCTCGCTAACGTCCGGTCATGGACGAGCGTACGGGAGGGCGGCCATCCGGGAGCGCGGCACCGACGCGTCCCGGAGCGGTCCGCATCGACGACTTCGCGGCCCCGCAGTTCTCACCCGAGATCCGTCCCGCACTCACGGCCATCGAGGCCCTCGCCGCCGACGTGGACTTCACGCCGATCGGCATGATGGACCAGGCCCGAGCCGAGACCGGCCTCGACGACTTCGGTCCGACGGACTTCGTCGAGCGGCTCGACGTGTAC
>BTUT01000398.1:0-3495 GCA_045862935.1 Acidimicrobiia bacterium | reverse complement strand
CGGGGATGAGGCGGGCCTGCGCGACGAAGTGCAGGTGGTCGTCGGAGATCTCGAGCTTCTCGCTCACGCGGGCCACGCGGGTGGTGCCCTCGGGGGCCTCGGCGAGTGTGGTCGTCGGCTCGGGCGGCGGGGCGTGTCCCGCGCCCGGGATGGGGTTGCCGTGCGGGCACGTGGACGGGTCGCCGAGCAGCTCGACGAGCTTCGCCTCCACGTCGTCGGAGATCACGTGCTCCCAGCGGTCGGCCTCGCGGTGCACCTTCTCCCATTCGAGCCCGATCACGTCGAGCAGCAGTCGCTCGGCGAGGCGGTGGCGGCGCACGACCGTCGTGGCGAGGTCGCGACCCTGCTCGGTGAGCGCGATGCTGCGGTCCGCGCGGAGGTCGACGAAGCCGTTGTCGACGAGGCGGTTCACGGTCTCCGACACCGCCGCGGCCGACAGGCCGAGGCGCTCGGCGATCCGGGCCCGCATGGGCACCGTGCCCTCCTCCTCGAGCTCGAGGATCTGCTCGAGGTACTCCTCGGTGGTGTCGTGCAGCTCGGCCACGAAGGTGAGGATAACCTGAGTTCGTGGCCGTGACCGATGTCGCCGGCGCAGGGGCGGGCGGGGGCGCCGACGCGGGTTCCGGCGCGGGCGCCGACGAACCGGAGGGTGCGCAGCGTCCCGAGCGCCGGGAGCAGGTGGCGCGGCCTCACGGCGATGCACCTCGGGTGCGCTGTCGGGGCCTCGTGAAGGCTTTCGGCGCCGTCCGCGCGGTCGACGCCGTCGATCTCGACGTGGCCGACGGTGAGCTGGTGGCGCTGCTCGGGCCGAGTGGGTGCGGGAAGACCACCACGTTGCGCCTCGTCGCGGGGTTCGAGCGCCCCGACGCCGGATCGATCGAGCTGTCGGCCGCGATGGTGGCGGGCGGTGACCGCTTCGTGCCGCCGGAGCGCCGGCGGGTGGGCGTGGTGTTCCAGGACTTCGCGCTGTTCCCGCACCTCGACGTCGCCAAGAACGTGGGCTACGGACTGCGCGACCGGTCGACCCGTGCCTCGCGGGTCGCCGAGATGCTCGACCTCGTCGGCCTGCGCGACGTGTCGCGCCAGTACCCCCACGAGCTCAGCGGTGGCCAGCAGCAGCGGGTCGCCCTCGCTCGCGCGCTCGCTCCCGGCCCGGAGATCGTGCTCCTCGACGAGCCGTTCTCCAACCTCGACGCAGCGCTGCGCCTCCGGATGCGGCGCGACGTGCGGACCATCCTGGTGGACGCGGGTGTGACCGCGGTGTTCGTCACCCACGACCAGGAGGAGGCGCTCAGCATCGCCGACCGCGTCGCGGTGATGCGCGCCGGGCGGGTGCTCCAGTGCGACACGCCGTCGGCGTTGTACGCGCGACCGGCACACGCCTTCGTCGCGAGCTTCGTGGGCGACGCCGACCTCGTGCGGGGCGTGGTGGACGGCGACCACGTCTCGATCACCACCGCGCTCGGGCGGCTGCGGGCGAACGTCGCGGGAGAGCCCGGGCCGGTCGACGTGGTCCTGCGACCGGAGCGGGTGACGCTGCGCCTCGACGCCGGCGGTCGCGGCGTGGTGGACGACGTCACCTACTTCGGTCACGGCCACATGCTCTCGGTCCGCCTCGACGACGGCTCGACCGTCCGGTCGCGCACCGGCCCGCACTCCGAGCTGGGCCTCGGTGACCGGGTCTCGGTGGCCGTTGCCGGGCCCGTGGTCACCTTCCCGCCCGGCGAGGCCGGCGGGGCGGTCACCCACGAACCGGAGTGAGCGGCGCCGCCCGCTCGGCCGACGTGGCCGTGCTGGGAGCCGGTCCCGCGGGGCTCGCGGCCGCCCTCGGCATCGCCCGGAGCGGCCGGTCGGTCGTGGTCGTCGAGCGGCACTCGTTGCCGGGCGGCCTGGCGGGCAGCTTCGAGGTCGCGGGTGTCCGGGTCGACTACGGCTCCCACCGGCTCCACCCGTCGTGCGACCCTGCGATCCTCGGGGAGCTCCGGCGACTCCTCGGGGCCGACCTCCAGCTCCGGGTACGCCACGGTCGCATCCGGCTGGCGAATCGCTGGGTGGCGTTCCCGCCGAGGGCGGGTGACCTCGTACGACGGCTGCCCGCACCGATCGCGGTGCGCCTCGCGTCCGATGCGCTCACGGCGCCGCTGCGGCGCCGGGGCGGGGACACGTTCGCCGACGTCGTGCGCGCCGGGCTCGGGCCCACGATGCTCGACGAGCTCTACGGGCCCTACGTCGAGAAGCTCTGGGGACTCCCGACCACCGCGCTCGACGGCGAGCTCGCGCGGCGCCGGGTGGGGGCGCGCTCGCCCGCCGCCCTCGCGGGCAAGCTCGTCCGGCGCGGCGACCGCCCGGGATCGGTGTTCTTCTCGCCGCGGCGCGGCTACGGGCAGATCAGCGACGCGCTCGCTGCGGCCGCGGCGGACGCGGGTGCCGACCTGCGCTTCGGTGCCGACGTGAGCCGGGTCGACGTTCAGGGCGATCGGGTGATGCTGACCACGGCGACGGGGGAGCGGATGGATGCGGCCCTGGTTGCCTCGAGCATCCCGGTCCCGGCCCTCGTCGCGATGGGTGGGGACTCCGTGCCGGTCTCGGTGCGGGATGCGGCCGAGGCGCTCGAGTTCCGCGGCCTCGTGCTCGTGTACCTCGTGCTCACGCGGCCGCGCTGGACCGAGTTCGACGCGCACTACTTCCCCGCGCTCGACACGCTCGCGAGCCGGGTCTCGGAGCCGAAGAACTACCGCGACGGCGACGACCCCGAGGACGTCACCGTGCTCTGCGCCGAGATCCCGTGCACAGCCGGGGACGCCACCTGGAGCGCGCCCGACGACGCCCTCGCCGCCCGGGTCGCGGACGACCTCGCGCGTGCGGGGCTCGACCGGCTGGTCCCGGACGCGGTGACCACGCGCCGGGTCGCGAAGGCCTACCCCACCTACCGCCGGGGCTTCGCCGAGCGCTTCGCCGCGGTGGACGGGTGGCTCGCGGAGCAGCAGCACCTCGTGACCTTCGGCCGCCAGGGCCTCTTCGCGCACGACAACGCGCACCACGCCCTGGCGATGGGATGGGCGCTCGCGGAGTGCCTACGACCCGACGGCTCGCTCGACCGGCAGCGCTGGCGGCAGGCTCGCGAGGGCTTCCGAGCCCATGTCGTGGAGGACTGATGCCGCCGAGACGCGCCGGTCGGCCACCACCGCGACGGCGAACGCGGTGAGGTCCACGGCCACGAACACCATGCGGGCCAGGGCCGCGGCGGCGAACGCCGTCCCGAAGGCCACTGGGACGACGGCGGCGAACGTGACCTCCCGCACGCCGATGCCCCCCGGTGCGGGCAGGAACAGGAAGCCGGCCAGCCAGCTCGCGACGGCCGCGGCGAACAGCGTGGTGGGGTCGGCCGACGGGATGACGGCGTGGCCGCCGGTCGCCGTCGCGCCGCCGATGGCGAGCCACGCGGGTACGTAGCGGGCGGTGAGCCGGAGCGAGCGTCCCCACGGTGGCGCCACG
>BTUT01000397.1:0-3496 GCA_045862935.1 Acidimicrobiia bacterium | reverse complement strand
CGTCCACCTCGGTCACCAGGCGGTGCTGCGGCTCGTGCGCGAGCTCGCGACGGTGCGGGGTCACGAGGCGGTGTGCCTCACGTTCGACCGCCACCCCGCCGAGGTGGTGCGTCCCGAGTCGGCTCCGAAGCAGCTCACGAACCTCGACCAGAAGGTCGAGCTGCTCGCGGCGACGGGCTACGTCGACCGGGCGTGCATCGTGGTGTTCGACGAGGCTCGCAGCCGTGAGCCCGCCGAGGACTTCGTGCGCGACGTGCTCGTCGCCCGGCTCGGTGCCCGCCTGGTGATCGTCGGTGCAGACTTCCACTTCGGCCACCGGCGCCACGGCAACGTCCGGCTGCTGGAGCAGATCGGTGCCGAGCTGGGCTTCGAGGTGCTCGGGCTCGGCCTGGTGCCGATCGAGGGTGAGCCGAGTGGGCTGCCGTACTCGTCCACCGAGATCCGCCGGCTCCTCGCCGAGGGTCGAGTCCGCCAGGCCGCCGCGCTCCTCGCCCGCCCGCCACGGTTCCACGAGGTGCGCGGGGTGGTGGAGGTCGGTGACCGGCGGGGCCGGGAGCTGGGCTTCCCCACCGCGAACGTGGCCGTGCCGGCGCGCACCTGCCTCCCGGCCGACGGCATCTACGCCGGGATCTACGTCGACGCCGACGGTGTCCGCCGGCCTGCCGCGATCTCGCTCGGTCGACGCCCGACGTTCTACGAGCACGCGGACGTCTCGCTCCTCGAGGCCCACCTCCTCGACTTCGACGGGGACCTCTACGGCCAGCAGGCTCGGGTCCGGTTCGTGGAGCACCTGCGAGCAGAGCAGCGCTTCGACTCCGTCGACGCGCTGATCGGCCAGATCGCCGATGACTGCGCCCGGGCCCGGGAGATCCTCGCCGCAGTCCCCCGAGGCTGACCGGGGACGCTCGGGCCCGCTCCGGTGCCGGCCGGGCGCGGCTGGTAGCCTGTCCCGCCAAGCCGGCGCCCGCCGGTGTTCCCTCCCTCGACGCCAGGTTCGACGCCAGGTGCGAGCGACAAGCAAGGTCCGCAGCGACGCCAATGCCCGACAAGGCCGCAACGATCCAGCAGCACCGCCTCCACGACACCGACACCGGGTCGCCGGAGGTCCAGGTGGCGATCCTCACGGAGCGCATCAACCACCTCACGGAGCACCTGAAGGTCCACAAGAAGGACCATCACTCGCGCCGGGGGCTGCTCATGCTCGTCGGTCGCCGTCGGCGGCTGCTCGACTACCTCCGGCGCAACGCCGTCGCGCGGTACCGAGCGCACACCGCCGAGCACGGCCGGCGCCGGTCGGGACGCCCACGTGGAGCGGAGACCCGCTCCTCGTCACGCGTGAGGGGACCTCACGCGAATCGACCGGCGAGGTCGTCGTCGGTTGTCAGTCGCCAAGGCCTGGGCCGCGGAGGGTCGGGGAGCCCCGACCTCCCGACACCGACCCGGACCCTGACCACTGGGAACCGCCGGGCCTCGCCACCGCAGCGAGGAGAGCGCTTCCCCCATGGCATCAACCCAGGCCATTCGTGTTTCCGGGCCCGTCAACGACGCCGGCCTGATCATGTCGTTCGAGACCGGCCGGCTCGCGCAGCTGGCCGACGGCGCGGTGGTCGTGCAGCTCGGTGACACCACCCTGCTGTCGACCGTCGTCACCAGCAAGCCCCGCGAGGGCATCGACTTCTTCCCCCTCACCGTCGACGTCGAGGAGCGGATGTACGCCGCGGGCAAGATCCCGGGCTCGTTCTTCCGGCGGGAGGGCCGCCCGGGTGAGCAGGCGATCCTCACCTGCCGCCTCACCGATCGCCCGCTGCGGCCCTCGTTCCCCGAGGGCTTCCGCAACGAGGTGCAGGTGATCGCGACGATCCTCGGCGCCGACCTCGAGAACCCGCACGACATCGCGTCGATCAACGGCGCGTCCGCGGCTCTCATGGTGTCGGGGATCCCGTTCAACGGACCCATCGGCGCGGTGCGCATCGCGCACATCGACGGGGCGTGGCACGCGCACCCCACCTACGAGGAGGGCGACCAGTCGACGTTCGAGATGGTCGTCGCGGGCCGCAGGCTCCATGACGGCGACGTCGCGATCATGATGGTCGAGGCCGGCGGCACCGAGGCCACCTGGGACCTCTACGAGGCGGGGGCCCCGAGGGTCGACGAGGACGTGCTCGCCGAGGGCCTCGAGTGGTCGAAGCAGTGGATCAACGCGTCGATCGACCTCCAGCTCGAGCTGGTCAGGGCGGTCCAGGAGGCGCAGGGCCCGATCGCGGAGATCCCCTTCGACGTCCACGTCGACTACCAGCCCGAGGTCATGGACGCGGTCATCGGCGCGGTCGTCGACGAGACCCGGACCGCGATGGCGATCGCCGACAAGGCGGCGCGCAACGCCCACCTCGACGAGGTCGAGTCGGGCCTGATCGCCACCCTCTGCGGCAGCGACGACGTGCCCGGGCAGTACGCCGGACGCGCCAAGGAGGTCAAGGCTGCGTTCCGCGCGCTCCAGAAGAAGGTGGTGCGCACGCGGATCGTGGAGGAGGGCGTGCGCATCGACGGGCGCACCACGACCCAGATCCGCCCGCTGTCGGCCGACGTGAACCTGATCCCCACGGCGCACGGCACGGGCCTCTTCCAGCGCGGTGAGACCCAGGTCCTCACCGTCACCACCCTCGGCATGCCGCGCATGGAGCAGATGCTCGACACCATCGGGGTCGACGACCGCAAGCGCTACATGCACCACTACAACTTCCCGCCGTTCTCCACCGGCGAGACCGGTCGGGTCGGCTCACCGAAGCGGCGCGAGATCGGCCACGGCGCCCTCGCGGAGCGTGCCCTCGTGCCGGTGGTCCCCGACGCCGTCGAGTGGCCCTACACGATCCGGGTGGTGTCCGACGTGCTCGCGTCGAACGGCTCCACCTCCATGGCGTCGGTGTGCGGCTCCACGTTGTCGCTCATGGACGCGGGTGTGCCGATCAAGGCTCCCGTCGCCGGCATCGCGATGGGTCTCGTGTACCACGACGGTCGCTACGTCACCCTCACCGACATCCTCGGGGCCGAGGACGCGTTCGGCGACATGGACTTCAAGGTGGCGGGCACCCGTGACACGGTCACCGCGCTCCAGCTCGACACGAAGATCGACGGGCTCCCCGCCAACGTGCTGAAGGAGGCGCTGTACCAGGCCAAGGACGCCCGGATGCAGATCCTCGACGTCATGGAGGGTGCGATCGCGGCGCCGCGCAGCGACGTGAAGGGCACCGCGCCGAAGATCGTCAGCTTCGAGATCCCGCTCGACAAGATCGGTGAGGTGATCGGGCCGAAGGGCAAGGTCATCAACACGATCACCGCGGAGACCGGAGCGGATGTGTCGGTGAGCGACGACGGTGTGGTCGGCACGGTCACGATCGGCTCGAAGGAGTCGAGCGCCGTGGCCGAGGCCCGGCGCCGGGTCGAGCTCATCCTCGATCCGCCCACGGCCGAGCTGGGCGCGGTGTACACCGGCAAGGTG
>BTUT01000396.1:0-3501 GCA_045862935.1 Acidimicrobiia bacterium | reverse complement strand
GCCGTTCGGTGCCGGCCTCGGTCTCACCGGTGACCTCGACCCCGAGCTCGGCATGGCGGGCGCGCAGGCCCACAACCGCTGGCTCGCCGAGCTCTGCTCGATCAGCCCCGAGCGCCGGTGCGGCGTGGCCCTCGTCCCGATCACCGCGGAGCTCGACGACGTGCTCGCGGAGATCCGTCGCGCGAAGGACTCGGGGCTGGGCGCGGTGATGATCCCGGCGATGTGGTGCAACCAGACGCCGTACCACGACCGCCGGTACGACCCGGTGTGGGCGCTCTGCGAGGACCTCGGGATGCCGATCGTCACCCACTCCGGCGCGGCGTCGCGCGACGAGTACGGCGACAACCTCGGCATCTACGTCACCGAGGTCACGTGGTGGCCGGCTCGCCCGCTGTGGTTCCTCCTCTGGTCGGGCGTCTTCGAGCGCTTCCCCGGACTCCGCTTCGGCGTGACCGAGGGAGGCTGCTGGTGGCTGCCGCAGCTGCTCTGGTCGTGGGACCGCCTGTACATGGGCCAGAAGGGCGCCGAGAAGCTCGGGGCAACCGCCTTCGACGGGAAGCTCTCGATGCTGCCGAGCGAGTACGTCGACCGCAACGCGTTCGCCGGGCTCGCGAACGTGAAGCGCCGCGAGCTCGGGATGCGCTACGAGATCGGCATCGAGAACATGTGCTGGGGCACCGACTTCCCCCACCCCGAGGGCACGTGGCCGAACACCCGCGACTGGCTCGTGAAGACGTTCTTCGACATCCCCATCGACGAGACCCGCCAGATGCTGGGGTTGAACGCCGCCGAGATCTTCGGGTTCGACCTCGACGCGCTCGACCCGATCGCCGAGAAGGTCGGGCCCACGCCCACCGATCTCGGCCAGCTCGCCGACGGGCGCACCGCGGCCGACCTCGAAGCGAGGTGGGCGGGGGTGAAGGCGGTCGGCCGGCACTGGCTCACCGGGCACGACTTCCCGCTCATCCCCGACGCGTGAGCACGCCGGCTCCGGCGACGCGCGGGTCCCAGTCCACGCTCACCCGTGACCTCGTGATCGAGGTCGCGGGGCGCATCGTCGACGAGCAGGGAGCCGAGGCGCTCACGATGCGGCGCCTGTCCGACGAGCTCGGGGTTGCGGTGACGAGCATCTACTGGCACGTCGGCAACCGCGACGAGCTCGTCGACGCGCTCGTCGACCGGCTGATCGCCGACATGGGCACGCTGCGCTCGCGCGGATCGGACCCGCGCGAGCGGATCGCGTCGCTCGCGCGGGCGCTGCGACGCAAGCTCCTCGAGCGTCCCCACCTCGTGGCGCTCGCCCACGCGCAGGAGCGGTCCGTGCTGATGTTCCAGCCGGTCCAGGACGCCATCGCCACCGAGCTCGGGGCACTCGGGCTCACGGGCGATCAGGCGGCGCTGCCGCTCCGGGCGATCCAGCTCCACGTCGTGACCTCCGTGCTGCTCGTGCGCACGATCGACCGCTACGGTGCGGGCGAGCCCGTCGACCCTCTCGAGGTGTTCGAGTTCACCTTGCAGGCGCTGCTCGACGCGCTCGCCGGCTGTCCCCGCTGAACCCACCACCGAGAAGGGGCCCACCCATGGAATTCGGGATCTTCGTCCAGGGCTACGTGCCCAGCTTCCGCCGCGACACCGACCCCGACGCCGAGCACCACGCGTTCCTCGACGAGCTGCGCACCGTCGAGGCGGCCGACCGGGCGGGCTTCAAGTACGCGCTGATCCCGGAGCACCACTTCCTCGACGAGTACTCCCACCTGTCCGCGAACGACGTCGTGACGGGCTACCTGTGCAAGGCCACCGACAACATCCACATCGTGTCGGCGATCTTCAACCCCTTGCCGCCGGTGAACCATCCGGCGAAGGTGGCCGAGCGCGTCGCCATGCTCGACCACCTCTCCCAGGGTCGGTTCGAGTTCGGCACCGGGCGCGGCGCGGGGAGCCACGAGATCCTCGGGTTCCTCCCCGGGATCACCGACATGTCCCAGACGAAGGAGATCTGGGAGGACGTCATCGCCGAGTTCCCGAAGATGTGGATGCAGGACACCTACGAGGGCTACGAGGGCAAGTACTGGTCGCTGCCGCCCCGGAAGATCCTGCCCAAGCCCTGGAAGAAGCCCCACCCGCCGATGTGGTACGCCGCCGGCAACCCCACGAGCTACGAGATGGCCGCCCGCAAGGGCCTCGGCGTGCTCGGCTTCTCCGTCGGCGACCTGAACGACATGGACCGGATCGCCCACGTCTACAAGGACGCAGTGCAACAGGCCGAGCCCATCGGCGCGTACGTGAACGACAACATCTGCATCACGTCCGCCGCGTTCGTGAAGGAGACGCACGAGGCCGCGGTGCAGTCCGCGGTCGACGCGCGCCTCAACTACCTCCAGAGCAACGTGTTCCGCTACCACGACACGTTCCCGCGTCCCGAGGGTGTGCCCGCATGGCCCGCGCTCATCCCCGACTACGACGCCGAGACGATCGAGGGCATGGCGAGCATCGGCGCGACGGTCTGCGGTGACCCCGACGAGGCGCTCGAGCAGTGCCGGCGCTGGGAGGCAGCCGGTTGCGACCAGCTCATCTTCGGGACCGGCTGCGCGTCGGTGGAGGACACGCTCGAGATGATCCGGCTCATGGGCGAGCACGTGATCCCCAAGATCGACACCGACCCCGTGCACCGGACGTCGCGCATGCGAGACGCCGCCGCGTGAGCCGCCCGAGCCGCTGCGCGGGTCGCCGGCCCTGAGCACCATGGCGTCGGGCACCGCGCCGACCCGGCCGCGCCGCATCGCGATCATCGGTGCCGGCCCGGGGGGCCTGGGCATGGCCAAGCGCCTGCTCGACGAGGGCTACGAGGACTTCGTCGTGTTCGAGCGCAACGCCGGGGTGGGCGGCACGTGGTTCGCGAACCGGTACCCGGGCTGCGAGTGCGACGTGCCGTCGGCGCTGTACTCGTTCTCCTGGGAGATCAAGGCCGACTGGTCGAAGCCCTACGGGACGCAGCCCGAGATCCTGGCCTACCTCGAGCACGTGGCCGCGCGGCACCGCATCCTCCCCCACTGCCGGTTCGACACCGAGGTCACCAGGGCGGTGTGGGACGACGACCGGTCGGTGTGGGCGCTCACCCTGGGCTCGGGCGAGGTCTTCGATGCCGACGTGGTGGTGAGCGCGCTCGGGATGTTCAACGACCTCGCCTACCCCGCCATCGAGGGCCTCGGCTCGTTCACCGGCGCGAGGTTCCACTCCGCACGCTGGGACTGGAGCCACGACCTCTCCGGCGCGCGGGTGGGCGTCATCGGGAGCGCGGCGAGTGCCGTCCAGCTCGTTCCGGAGGTCGTGAAGGTCGCGGCTCGGGTCCACCTGTTCCAGCGCAGCGCGAACTGGATCCTGCCGAAGCCCGACGACCCCTACACCCCCGAGCAGCTCGCCGCGTTCCGCCGCGACCCGTCACCCGTGCTCGCCCTGCGCGCCGAGGTCGAGCGGACCACCAACGAGAACATGACCCTCGAC
>BTUT01000395.1:0-3514 GCA_045862935.1 Acidimicrobiia bacterium | reverse complement strand
CGAACGCGCGCGGTGGCCGGGGGGCGAGGCGCTCGGGATCGGGGAGAGCCTCGTTCATCCGGGCCCCTCGGGCAGCGGTCCGGGGGAGTGCCGATCGACGGTGGCGTCGCCGGGCATGACGTGGAGCCTCGCGGAGGCTGACACGCGTGTCAAAGAATTGGGCGGTTCGCGCCTAGATTCCGGCGCCGTGAGCGCAGAGCCGGTGGCGATCGACGGGCGGGCCCTGGGCCGGCGGGGCGCGAGGACCCGTGGCCGGCTGCTCGATGCCACCGCAGAGCTGCTCGAGACGCGGGGCGTGCGGGACCTCCGGGTGGTGGACATCGCCCGCCAGGTCGAGACGTCGCCCGCGACCTTCTACCAGTACTTCCACGACGTGGAGGACGCGGTCCTCGCTCTCGCGGCCGCGGTCGGGGAGGATCTCGCCCCCATCGAGGGACTCCTCGCCCGGGACTGGTCCGGGCCGGATGGGTTCGCGACCGCCCGCGACCTGGTGCAGGCGTTCATGGAGTACTGGGACGCGCACCGGGCGATCCTGCGGACCCGCAACCTCGCCGCGCAGGAGGGCGACCGCCGCTTCCGGGCCGTGCGCAACGACGCCCTGCGGCCACTACGCGAGGGGCTCGCGGCGAAGGTCGTCGAGGCCCAGGCTCGCGGGGCGGTCTCGCCGGCGCTCTCACCGGTCGCCGCGGCGTCGGCGCTGTCGGCGATGCTGGAGCGGATGGCCGCGTTCCACGCCGACCTCGTGGCGTTCGGTGCCTCGCGCGACGACGTGGTGGAGACGACCGCCCGGATCGTCTACCAGACCGTGACCGGGGCCGGCGCCTGAGCGTTGCGGGGCCAGTCAGTCGGCCGCGGCGGGGTGGGTGCTGATCTCGAGGTCGCGGTCGAAGCAGCGCTCGAAGAGCTCGCGCTTGCGGCGCGCGCCCCAGAGCTCGAGCTCGGCGTCGCCGCTCGCGTGTAGGCGGAGCAGCACGAGGGACGGGCCGACCTGCACGTCGACCGCCTCGACGGCTCCCGCACGGCCGCGGTCCAGGCCGTCGGCGAGCCGGATCAGCGCCGTGAGCCGCTGGAGCCGGCCCAGGTCGGCGAGGGGGTAGGCGTCGACGTCGGGGCTTCCCCTCCGGTGCCACCGCACGAGGGCGGTGAGCGTCTGCACCTCTGCGGGATCGAAGCCCCGGAGCTGCCCGTGCTCCACGAGGTAGGCGCCGTGGCGGTGGTGCCCGTGGGACGACACGTGCTCGCCGATGTCGTGGAGCAGGCACCCGTACTCCAGGAGCTCGCGGTCGACAGCGTCGAGACGGTGGAGCTCGAGGGTCTGGTCGAACAGCGAGACCGCGAGCTCGGCGACCTTGCGCGCGTGGGCCTCGTGCCAGCGGCAGCGGGTCGCCAGCGCGACCACCGACGCTCGGCGGATCGCCCGGGGATCCGCCGACCAGTCCTCGGGGTCGTGGCGATCGATGACCTCGAGCAGGATGCCCTCGCGCAGGGCCCACTCGCTGATGGTCATCTCGGTGAAGTCGAAGAGCTCCATCGCGGTGGCGAGGAACACCACGCCGGCCGGGATCAGGTCGACGCGCCGCGTCTCGAGGCCGTCGAAGCGCACGCGCTCGGCCGCGGTGGCGTCGAGCACGGCGTCGTGGACACGCGTGAACTCCCGGCGGGTGAAGGAGAGCTGGTTGATCGAGCGCCCCACCTCGCGCTTGGCGCGCAGTGCCGCCATGCGCGCGATGTCCTCGAGCGTGCCGCTCGAGCCCACGGTCATCTTCGGCTCGCGGCTGCGGACCGCGTCGGCGATCGGCCCGAGCACGTCCGTGAGATGAGCACGCAGTCGTCTGCGATCCCCCTTCGAGAGCGGATCGCTCTTCACGAACCGCGCGGTGAGGGTGCCGACCCCGAGGTTCTCGCTCGCGGCGTACTGGAGGCCGGCGGCATCCCCCAGCGTGATCTCGACGCTGCCGCCCCCGAGGTCGAAGCCGAGCGCCGGTGACGGTTCGAGGAGGACCCCGGCGCGGATGGCCCGGAAGATGAGCTCGGCCTCACGCAACCCGCTGATCACCTCGATCGGGACGCCGGAGCCGGCCTCGATGCGGTCGACGACCTCGCCGCCGTTCGTCGCCCGCCGCAGCGCGCTCGTGGCGCAGGCCACGACCTCCTCCGCGCCCGCCGCGTCGGCGAGCTGGCGGAAGCGGCGCACCACCGCCACCGCGGCCTCGGCCGCGTCGTCGGGGATGCGACCGTGGCGCCCGACGAGGTCACCGAGGCGGAGCATCTCCTTCTCGGTGATGATCGGCTCGAACCCGCCCGGCTGGACCTCGGCGACGATCAGGTGGAACGAGTTCGAACCCAGGTCGACGGCGGCGACGCGCACGAGTCGAGGCTAGCGAGCGGGCCTCGGGCTCACGCCTGCCGGTACGCTCGGCCGCACTCGATCACGGGAGGACCACCGATGGCTGACTTCGACGCCGAGTCCCGGTTGCTCATCGACGGCGCGCTCACCGGCGCGGCATCGGGCAGGACCTTCGCCAACGTCAACCCGGCGACCGAGGAGGTCGTGGGCGAGGTGGCCGACGCCGGTCCCGACGACATGGAGCGCGCGATCGGGGCGGCGCGGCGTGCGTTCGACGAGACCGACTGGTCCACGAACCGTTCGTTCCGCAAGAAGGTGCTCGGCCAGCTCTGGGACGCGCTCGACCGGCATCGCGAGGACCTGCGGCCCCAGATCGTGGCCGAGGTGGGCTGCCCCATCATGCTCACGTACGCGGTCCAGATGGACTCCACCATCGAGGACATGAAGTGGGATCTCGGTCTCCTCGACTCCTACGAGTGGGAGTACGACCTCCCGGTCCACGAGTTCATGGGCTCGAAGAGCGCGCGCCGCGTGTACCGGGAGCCAATCGGAGTGGTCGGTGCCATCACGCCGTGGAACTTCCCGTTCATGCTGAACCTCTCGAAGCTCGCGCCGGCGCTGGCCGCGGGGAACACCGTCGTGCTGAAGGCGGCACCTGACACGCCGTGGAGCGCCACGGCCATCGGGCGACTCGTCGCCGAGGAGACCGACATCCCGCCGGGGGTGGTGAACGTGATCGCCTCGGGCGACAAGGCGGCGGTGGGCGAGGTGCTCACCGGTGACCCGCGGGTCGACATGATCAGCTTCACCGGCTCGACCGCGGTGGGCAAGCGCATCATGGCGCGCGGCGCGGAGACCCTGAAGAAGGTGTTCCTCGAGCTCGGCGGCAAGTCGGCCAGCATCGTGCTCGACGACGCGGACTTCGACCTGGTCGGCCTCTCGGGGATGATGACCTGCATCCACGCCGGACAGGGCTGCGCGATCACCACCCGCATGCTCCTTCCCGAGTCCCGGTACGACGAGGGGGTGGCCGGCCTGCAAGCCGCGTTCGAGGGGTTGCCCTACGGCGACCCGATGGACATGGGCAACATCATGGGCCCGCTGGTGAACGCCGCACAGATGGAGAAGGTGCTCGGGATGATCGAGCGGGCGAAGGACGACGGCGCG
>BTUT01000394.1:0-3516 GCA_045862935.1 Acidimicrobiia bacterium | reverse complement strand
GACCCTTGAAGGAGAAGCTGTCGAACGTGTACGCGGCGCGTACCGGATCGGTGCCGTGCAACGTCGCGTCCAGCGGGTTCGTGAGCTGGGACGCGCGGCTCAGCGGGTCGGCGTAGTTGCGCAGCAGCTGGATCTGCGCGCGCACGCCGTCGCGGGGGGTCGGGAACAGATACTGGCTCGAGCAGCTGTCGCAGGCGCCGATGCCCGCGAAGTTGTTGTCGGCCGCGTTCCCGAAGCTGCCCGTCTCGAGGATCGCCTGCGCGAAGGCCAGATCGCCGCGAACGTTCTCTGCCGCACCTTCGCTGACGTACATCTCCGCCAGCTCCTCGATGGTCGTGGTGCCCATCAGCCGCGCCCGCTGGCCCGTGGACCGGAAGTAGGCCGCGAGCTCGGCGCCGGTGAGCACCGACGGCCCCATCACCGGCACGCCACCGAGCCGGCTGATGGCCTCCGACTCCCGGTCGATCGCCGCCTGGAGGTCGACCCGCTCACGTTCGAGGCGGTCCTTCGTGTCGTCCAGCTCCCGGCGCGCCGCCTCACGCTGGTCCCGTTCGATCTCGAGGGCCGCGATCGCGACGCCGAGCCGGTCGATCTCGTCGTTGTCGACTGTGGCCACGGACTCCGCGTAGTGGTTCCCAGCCGACAGGTTCACGACCCGATCCACCGACAGCGCCATGCTCAGCCGGTCGCTGTGACGTTGGTAGACGATCGCGGCGCGGGCCTGGAGGCGGGCGCGCAGCTCGAAGAGCGCCAGGCGCGCCTCCATCAGCTTGCGCTCGGTCTCGGCGAGCGCCTTCTCCGCCTCGACCAGGCGCTGGCCGACGTCCACCAACCGGCGATCGAGGTCGGCGAGCTCACCACGCAGTCGGTAGACACGCAGCGTCGCCTCCACGACGAGCGCCACACCCCGAGCCTGGTCCCCGCCCGCGGGCGAGCTCGACGGGACCGGGGAGTCGGGCCCGGAGCCCGACTGGGCGGCGGCCGGTGGCGCAAGGGCGAGCGCCGCGACCACACCCGCCGCCGCGAGGACGGCGCTCGGACGCCAGAGGGGATGCCGGCCGGACCGGGCGAGACGTTGTGACATGGTGGTAGCGAGAACACGGGAGCACCGACCGGTGACCGGAGCTCACCAGGAGAGCAACGGCCGAATTCGGCTCCGACTTGAGCGGCCGGGGCAGGGGTCGGCGCGGCACTACATTCCGCCTGTGGACGACGCCGACGGGCGCTTCGAGGCGTGGCGGGTGCACGACGACGGCTTCGTCCCCAAGGAGCGCTACCTCTCGCCGGAGTTCCTCGGGCTCGAGCACGAGCGCCTGTGGTCGCGTGTCTGGCAGATCGCGTGCCGGGAGGAGGAGATCGGGGCGCCCGGTGACGTGGTGGAGCACTCGATCGGCGACGAGTCGGTGCTCGTCACCCGGGACCTCGACGGCGGGATCCGCGCCTTCCACAACGTCTGCCTCCATCGGGGCGCACGGCTGGTCGACGGGTGCACCCACGCGGGCGCCGACGGCACGCTGCGCTGCCCGTTCCACGCCTGGCGCTACGCGCTCGACGGCCGGTGCGTCGAGGTGGTCGACGCCGAGGACTTCCCGGATCTCGGTCCGGGGAGCGCGGGCCTCGCCGACCTGCGCATCCCGCCCGTGCGGGCCGAGGCGTGGGCGGGCTTCGTCTTCGTGAACCTCGATCCCGACGCCGAACCGCTCGCCGACTTCCTCCACCCGCTCCCGACGCTGCTCGCCCCGTTCCATCTCGAGCAGATGCGCCTGCGGGCGGTGCTGTCCACCGAGCTGGCCGGGAACTGGAAGGCGGCCGTCGACGCCTTCAACGAGGCGTACCACGTGCAGGGCGGGCACGCCCAGGTGCTGCGGATCGTCGACGACGTTTCGATCCGCTACGAGCTCCTCGGGCGCCACGCCCACTACGGGCGTCTCCCCGGCGCGCGCCGGGTGCTGCGGCCGAGTCCCCGACTCGGCATCGCCGACGCCGACGTCGACGAGGGCGCGATCCTCACGGGGATGGTCGCGGGCCTCGGAGGGGCGTTCCTCCACGAGGAGCGCGAGATGGTCGCCGAGCTCGTCGCTGCGGGACCTCCGCCGGGCACGACCCTGCTCGAGGCCTACCAGGAGCGGCGCCGAGCCTTCCTCGCGGCTCGTGGGCTCGACGTGACCGGCCTCACCCTCGACCAGATGACGAGCGTCGAGGATCTGTACCTGTTCCCCAACGTCGTCGGTCCGATCTATCCCGGCAGCGCCATCCTGTTCCGAGCGCGCCCCGTCCCCGGCGATCCCAACCGCTGCTTCCACGACACGTGGGTGCTCGAGTGGCCCGACCCCGCGGCCGCGCCGAAGCCCGTCACACGGCGGACCCTCCCCGACTGGCGCGGTCGCGACTGGGGGGAGCTCACCACCCAGGACTACGAGAACATCGAGCGCGTGCAGCGGGGGATGCGATCGAGCGGCTCGCGCGGCCTGCGGTTGAACCCGCGCCAGGAGATCAACCTCCGGCACATGCACCGCGGGATCGACGAGTACCTGTTCGCCCACGACCCGATGGAGCGCGCGTGATGCCCGATCACGTCCTCACCTACCACGACGACGAGCCGTTCCCCGGTCACGTCGGCCTCACGTTCGACGACTCGGTCCCGGCGTGGCCCACCGCTCGGCGGGCACCCCGCGGTGCACCCAACGTCGTCCTCGTCGTGCTCGACGACGTCGGGTTCGCGCAGATCGGATGCTTCGGCTCCGACATCGCCACCCCGAACCTCGACGCGCTCGCCGCCGATGGGCTGCGGTACGCCAACTTCCACACCACGGCGATGTGCTCGCCCACCCGCGCGTGCCTCCTCACGGGCCGCAACCACCACACGTGCGCGATGGGCGGCATCACCGACCTCGCCCTCGGCTTCCCCGGATACCACGGACGCATCCCGAAGTCGTGCGGCTTCGTGAGCGAGGTGCTGCGCCGCGAGGGATGGGCCACGTTCGCCGTAGGCAAGTGGCACCTCGCGCCGTCGGACGAGACCCACACCGCCGCCCCCCGCGATCGCTGGCCGCTGGGCCAGGGATTCGAGCGCTACTACGGATTCATCGGCGCAGAGACCAACCAGTACTTCCCCGAGCTGGTGATCGACAACACCCCGATCCGGTTCGAGGCGCCCGACGGCTACCACCTGACCGAGGATCTCGTCGACCGATCGATCGGCGCGGTGAACGACTTGCGCGGCACCGATCCCGAGAAGCCGTTCTTCCTGTACCTCGCGCTCGGCGCGTGCCACGCTCCGCACCACGCTCCCCGCGAGTGGATCGACCGCTACACAGGACGGTTCGACGACGGCTGGCAGGCATTCCGCGAGCGCACCCACGCTCGCCAGCTCACCGAGGGCATCATCCCCCCGGGCACCGATCTCGCCCCTCAGCCGCCGTGGGTGCCCGACTGGGAGTCGCTCTCCGACGAGGACCGCCGCGCCGCGGCGCGCATGATGGAGGTGTTCGCCGGGTTCCGGTCGCACACCGACCA
>BTUT01000393.1:0-3527 GCA_045862935.1 Acidimicrobiia bacterium | reverse complement strand
GCGACACGCAGGGACCGGTGTCGGCGGCGGGCACCGGCGGGGTGCCCGAGCACACGCTCGCGCCCAGGTCGCTCGCCATCCAGAAGGGCGTGACCATCGCCGTGGACACGGGCGCGGCGGGGCCTTCGCCCGGCGACACGCTCGAGTACACCCTCGACGTCCAGGTCTCCGACTACTTCGCCTTCCAGAACCTCGTCGTCACCGATGTCCTCACCGACGGCCAGCGTCACGACGGGACGAGCCCGCGCCTGTCGGTGATCGCCCACGCGGGCGGGTCCGCCGATGCGGCCATGGACGCCGCGAACTTCTCCTTCGTGGTCGATACGGTCGTGACGGGCGAGACGACGGCGACTTTCAGCGTGTCGCAGGAACTGATCGCCCGCGGCGCCGGCGGGCGCCTGGTCGGCGGCTGCGTGCCGGCGGCCGGCACGGGCGGCCCCGCGCCCAGTTGCGCCGTGTTCAACGGCGGCGGCACGACGCTGCGCATCACGTACCGCGCGATCATCCAGGACGAGTTCACCAACACCTTCCCGTCGGGAGATCCGTCGGTCGATCACGGCGACGTGCTCGAGAACGACGTCACCGTGAGCGCCGACGTGCTGTCGGTCGCCGACGCGAGCACCCCGACCGGGTTCGACGAGCAGGACGGCAGCAGCGCCGGCGTGCAGATCCTGACGGGCACGCTGACGAAGTCGATCTACGCCATCAACGGCGACACGAACTTCGGCACCCCCCGGCTCGGCCCCGGCGATACAGTCACCTACCGCCTGCGGTACACGCTGCCGTCGAGCGACGTGGAGCCGCTGACGATCAGCGACTACCTGCCGCTGCCGGTGCTGTTCGCAGCCGAGGTCGTTGCGTTCGACGACGTCGTCGGCGCGGCGCCGCCGCCAGCCGGCCGGGCGCAATTCGGCCCCGATGACACGTTCCGTGCGTTCTCGGGCGTCGTGCCCACGCTTGCGGCCGACGTCGGCAGCAATGCCATCACGTTCGACTATCCGGAAGTTGACGATCCGGCGAACGCGCCCAGGGTGATCGACATCCTGTTCACGGTGACGGCCAGCAACCAGCCGTTCGCCGACGGGCTGTTCCTCACCAACCAGGCGCGGGCGCGGGAGGGCACGACGAATTCGGCCCCCTCCATTCTCGATGCCATCGTCCAGATCCAGCTGAACGAGCCGAGCCTGCGCATCGCCAAGGGCGTGGTCGCCAGCGACAACCCGGCGCGCACCTTCACGCCGGCGACCGTGGGCCCCGTCGGCTTCACCGCGCCCGGATCATCCGGGTTCCGGGGCACGGGCGCGATCACGTCGGCCGGCCT
Source organism: Acidimicrobiia bacterium (assembly GCA_045862935.1). Classification (GTDB taxonomy): domain Bacteria; phylum Actinomycetota; class Acidimicrobiia; order IMCC26256; family PALSA-555; genus CAIUKV01. Next base: position 2,206 of record BTUT01000393.1, on the reverse strand, counting down.
GTCAGCCTCGCCGATCGACAGCAACGTCTCGGGCATCGATGCCGGCGACGCCGTCACCTTCGCCATCGTGGTCGAGAACATCGGGAACGGTCCGGAGGGAGCCTTCGACGTCACACTGCGCGACACGCTGCCGGCCGGCTTCGTCGTGCCGCCGACCCTGGCGGCGCTCAACCTCAGCGTGACCGACGGCAACGGGACGCCGCTGGCGTTCACCGACCTCGGCGGCGGGCCGTTCGGCGGTGGCGGCGGCCTGTTCGGCAACGGCCTGATCCTGACCGATCCCGCCGTCGACCAAGGTGCGCTGCACGCCTACAGCGCCGGGTCGGGAACCAACATCGTGGTGATCACCTACGACCTGGTGCTGGCTGCCGGCGTCGGAGCCAACCAGGCGTTGACGAATACCGCGACGCTGACCAACTACGCTGGCACCGAAGGCGGACCCGATTTCACCACGGTGGACCTGACCGACCCCGCCACGGTGACGACCGCTCCATCGTCGATGATCAAGACCGTCACCGCGACGGACCAGGCCCACACGACAGGCGCCAGCGTTGCCATCGGCGAGGTCGTCACCTACACGCTCACGATCCGTGTTCCCGAGGGGACGACGCCCTCGGCGGTGCTCACCGACGTGCTCGATCCCGGCCTGGCGTTCGTAGCGGTGGACTCCATCACGGCGTCCTCCCCCGAGCTGACGACCAGCAGGGGAACGTTCGACGATGTGCGGACGGCGGCGGTCATCAGCAACCCATCCAGCGGCGCGGTGAACGACGGACGCCGGCTCGTGCTCGACTTCGGCACGCTCACCAATGTCAACACGGACAACGCGACGCCAGAGACGATCGTCATCGTCTATCGCGTGGTCGTGCTCAACAGCGCCGGCAACAATCGCGGCACGGGGATCAACAACGCGGCGTCGCTGGCCTACACCGGGGGAACGGCCTCGGCCTCGGCGCCCAACGTCACGGTGGTGGAGCCGGTCCTGCAGGTGACGAAGTCCGCGGTGCCGGCCACGGGTGATGCCGACGACCTGATCAGCTTCACCGTGACGCTGTCGAACCCGACGGCCACCAATGCCGCCGATGCCTTCGACGTCACGCTCGCCGACCCCCTTCCGTCAGGACTGACGCTGGTCTCGATCGCGCACGCCAGCGGCGTAGCGCCGACGACGGGCCCCACGCCGTCGGGCAACGGCCTCACCGCCACGTTCGATCGCCTGAACGTCGGCCAGTCGTCGGTCTTCACGGTGGTCGCGCGGGTCGATGCGGCGCCGGTCACCGGCACAATCCTCACCAACACCGCCACCTCGACGTGGACGAGCCTGCCTGGCGCACCCGGCCAGATCTCGACGCACAACACGCTCGCGTACGAGCGCACGGGCAACCCGGCCGATCCCGGCGGCAGTTCGAACGATCACGTGGCGCAGGGGAGCGCGACGGTTACCGTCAGCAGCCCGAGCATGGTGAAGGCCTTCGTGACCACCGACCAGGCGCACACGACGGGCGCCAACGTCGCCATCGGCGAAATCCTCACCTACACCCTCACCGTGACCGTCCCGGAGGCCGTGTCCCACAACGTCACGCTCGTCGATACGCTGGACCCCGGTCTGGCCTTCGTGGCCTTCGACAGCATCGTGGTGAGCGATCCCGGCGCGGTGACGACCTCGATTCCCGGCGGGTTCCCCGCGGTGCTGGCCGGTCGCGTGGTCGGCAACCCCGGCGTGTCGCCGGAGACGGCCGGCAGCCGGATCACCTTCGATTTCGGAACCATCACGAACACCGACGTCAACAGCAGCGTCGCCGAGACCATCACGGTGACCTATCGCGCGGTGGTGCTCAACACCGTCGGCAACGTCCGCGGCCAGCGGCGCAACAACAGCGCCGTCTGGACGGCGTCCGGGGTTCAGACGCCGGCGTCGGCGCCCGACGTCACGGTGGTCGAGCCGACGCTGACCGTCGACAAGCAGATCGCGCCGTCCGGGGCTGACGCGGGTGACACGGTGACGGTGACGCTCGTCGTCTCGCACGCCGGCTCCAGCGATGCCGGCGCATTCGACGTCGCGCTGTCCGACGCGCTGCCCGCCGGCCTCGTGTTCGCGGGCAACCTGCAGCACACCGCCGGGCTGGCGCCCGCCTCGCTCTCCGAGGCGTCCGGGACGATGGCGGCGTCGTGGCCCACTTTCCCGCTGGGTGCGACCAGTACGATC
>BTUT01000392.1:0-3527 GCA_045862935.1 Acidimicrobiia bacterium | reverse complement strand
GCTGCATCCCGCGATCGTCGCCGGCCAACGTCACGGCGGCATCGCGCAGGGTGCGGCCCAGGCGCTGCTCGAGGAGTTCCGCTACGACGGGGATGGCAACCCGCTCACCACGACGCTCATGGACTACCCGATGATCTCCGCCGCGGAGCTCCCGCCGTTCGAGCTCGTCGCGCACGAGACGCCGACGCCCGTGAACCCTCTCGGGGTGAAGGGGATCGGGGAGTCGGGGACCACCGGTGCGATCGCTGCGGTGCACAACGCCGTGTGCGACGCGCTCGCACCGTTCGGCATCGAGCACATCGACCTGCCTGCGACACCCGAGCGGGTGTGGCGGGCCCTGCGCGACGCGGGAGTGACCGCATGACCGAGGACCCGACCGGCCGCACCCCGGTCACGACCGACGACCCGACCGGCCGACCGAGCGACGAGGACCTCGGGCCCGTCATCTCGGCCGACGATCACATGGACCTGCACGTGATGCCGCCGACGCTGTTCGTGGATCGCGTCCCCCGTGCCTTGCAGGACCGTGTGCCGCAGGTGGTCGACACCGCCGACGGCCCGGTCTGGACGGTCGAGGGGCGGAACGTCGGGCCGAGCGGGCGCAAGGGCTCCGGGTTCATCGCCGCGGACGACCACGGCCTGCGCCCGGGCGTCGCCGAGCAGCGGCTCGAGGACCTCGATCGGGACGGCATCGCGGCCACGGTCGTGTACGGGCCGCCCTTCGGGCTCACGTTCGTCGAGGACCGTGAGGTGCGCGCCGCGTGCGCGCGCGCGTTCAACGACTGGGCGGACGAGTTCAACGCCGTCGACCGCGCGCGCCTCGCGGTGCTCGCGATCCTGCCGGTCCACAGCCCGGAGGCGGCCGCCGAGGAGCTCCGCCGGGTCGCGGCGACGGGCCAGCGTGGCGCGCAGCTGGGCTTCTTCGAGGCCGACGAGCCGCCGTTCACCGACGCGTGGGATCCGTTCTGGGCCGAGGTGGACGAGATCGGCCTCCCGATCCACTTCCATCTCAGCGGCGGCATGCACAGCCTCGCGTTCGTCGACTGGCAGCGCCCGGCGGCGGTCACGGTGAGCCCGATGCAGCTCGACGAAGCGCTCGTGGGGATGTGCTTCTCAGGCGTCTTCGCGCGGCACCCGAACGTGCGCGTCGTGCTCGGTGAGTCGGGCCTCGGCTGGCTCCCCTACGTGCTCGACCGCATGGACCACGAGTTCCACAAGTACCGCGACGCCACGGTGGGTCGGCTCGACGCGCCGCCGAGCGAGTACTTCCGCCGTCACGTGTTCATCACCTACGAGGAGGACCCCATCGGGCTCGCGTTCCTCGACCGGATCGGCACCGACAACGTGATGTGGGCGTCCGACTACCCGCACGGCGACAGCACCTGGCCGAACTCACGCGCCGCGATCTCGTCGTCGGCCCTCGGCGCGCTCGACCCCCCCACCCGGCGCAAGATCGTCCACGACAACGCCGCCCGCCTCTACATGTTTGGACGGTGAGCGGCGCCCTGGCGCCGCAAAGCGTCCAAACGGTCAGTGGGTGGGGTCGACGAGGATGCGTCCGCGGACCTGACCCGCGAGGATCTGGCGACCGGCTTCGGGCAGGCCGTCGAGGCCGGTCACGTGGGTCGCGTCGCGCAGGAGCGCGGGATCGACGAGCTCGCCCAGACGTCGCCACTGTTCGGTCCGCGACTCGACGGGCACGCTCACCGAGTCCACACCGATCAGGTGGACGCTGCGCAGGATGAACGGCAGCACGCTCGTGGGCAGATCGTTCCCGGCGGTGTTGCCGCACGCGGCGACCGGTGCGCCGTAGCGCATCTCGGCGAGCACGTGGGCGAGGGTCGCACCGCCCACCGCGTCGATGCCGCCGGCCCAGCGCTCCGACAGCAGCGGCTTCGTCGGGACGTCACCGATCTCGGCGCGGTCGATCACCTCGCTCGCGCCGAGGTCGCGCAGGTAGGACGCGGCCTCGGGACGCCCGGTCGATGCGGTGACCTTGTAGCCGAGGCGGGCGAGCAGGTGCACCGCGTAGGTGCCCACCCCGCCCGCCGCCCCCGTGCACAGCACCGGACCGGCGTCGGGCGTCAGCCCGGCGCGCTCGAGCGCGTCGACGCACAGCATCGCGGTCAACCCCGCGGTGCCGATCTCCATCGTCTGGCGGGTGGTGAGCGACTCGGGCACCGGCACGAGCCACTCCGACTTCACCCGTGCCCGCTCGGCGTAGCCGCCCCACCAACGTTCGCCCACGTAGAAGCCCGTGCACACGACGCGGTCGCCGGGTTGGAAGCGATCGCTCCCGGATGCCTCGACCGTGCCCGCGAGGTCGACACCCGGGACGTGTGGGAAGGTGCGCACGAGGCGCCCGATCCCCCCGAGGATCATGCCGTCCTTGTAGTTGAGCGACGACCACTCGACCGCAACCGTGACGTCGGCCTCGGGGAGCGCCCCGTCGTCGAGCTCCTGAACCGACGCGGTGGGCTGGTCGCCCGACTCGCTGTCCGACTGGTCGAGCACGAGCGCACGGAACGTCATGTGTAGATCTCCTGGAGGCGGTACTTGAGGATCTTCCCGCTGGCGTTGCGGGGAAGCGCGTCGAGGATCTCGACCTGCTCGGGGATCTTCTGCGGTGCGAGCCCCGCCGCGCGGCAGTGTTGGCCGACGGCGACGAGGTCGAGGGGGGACGCGCCGTCGCGCAGCACGACCACCGCGCAGGCACGCTCGCCGGATTGCGCGTCAGGCAGTCCGATCACCGCCACGTCGGCGACGTCGGGATGCGTGTAGAGCACGTCCTCGACCTCCTTGGCCGAGATGTTCTCACCTTTGCGGATGATCACGTCCTTGAGGCGTCCGGTGACGGTGAGGTTGCCGTGCTCGTCGACCGAGCCGAGGTCCCCGGTGTGGAAGAAGCCGTCGGCGTCGAACGCCTCGGCGTTGCGACGCTCGTCGAGGTAGCCGCGGCACACGATCGACCCGCGCACGCAGATCTCGCCGGTGACGCCATCGGGGACCGGCTGCCCCTGGGGATCGACGATGCGCAGCTCGGCGCCGGGGACCGCCCGGCCCTCCGTGCTGGCGCGCCACTCGGCGGGGTCGTCGACCGATCCCGCGGTCGCGAACGGCACCTCGGTGAGCCCGTAGACCGACACGCTGCCGATCCCGCCGAGCTCGTCGCGCAGCTCGGCGTCGAGCGTGGGCGGCTTGGGTGCGGCGCCGGCCATCACCACCCGCAGCTCGGGGAGCAGCCGCCGGTCGGGCCGGCGGCGCTGGGCCTGGAGATAGAGGAGCGCGACCGGGGTGCCGCCCGCACCGATGGTGAGGTGGTGGCGGGCGAACACCTCGGGAGAACGCTCGGGGTCGTACTGCTCGACGGCGATCGCACCCGCGCCGGTCATCAGCTGTGCCATCAGCATGCCGATACCACCGATGTGGGTGAACGGGAACACGATCGGGTAGCGGTCCGCTTCGGTCATCGCGAACCGCTCCGCCACCGCGGCGCGGGCGGAGTCGAGGGTCTCGGACATCAGGAG
>BTUT01000391.1:0-3532 GCA_045862935.1 Acidimicrobiia bacterium | reverse complement strand
CACCGAGTCTTACCGCGCCTTCACCGCTCTCACGGCGAAGTTCGACGGGTCGCTCGACGCGCCGATCCAGGTGGTCGTCGACGGTGACGTGGAGTCCGCCGAGGTGGCCGCGGCCATCGACGAGCTGATTCGCCGCACCGATCGGGATCCCGCACTGGGTCCGGCGTCCACCCACCTCGAGCCGCGAAGCGACCTCGCGATCGTGTCGGTGGCCACCGCCCACAACCCGAATGCCCCGGAATCGCTGGACGCCGTCGATCGGATCCGCGACGCGTACGTCCCCGCCGCGTTCGCCGGGGTGGACGCGCCGGTGCTGGTCGGCGGTGATCCCGCGCTCAGCCGCGACGCGGTCGGGACGACGAACCGCTACACCCCGATCGCGATCGCGTTCGTCCTCCTCCTGTCGTTCGTGCTGCTGATGATCGTGTTCCGCTCGATCGTCGTGCCCATCAAGGCGCTGATCCTCAACCTGCTCTCGGTCGCTGCGGCCTACGGGGTGATCGTCCTCGTCTGCCAGAACGGGTTCGGCACCGGCGTCCTCGGGTTCCGCGACGTCGACGTGATCGAGTCGTGGCTCCCGCTGTTCCTCTTCTCGATCCTGTTCGGCCTGTCGATGGACTACCACGTGTTCCTGCTGTCGAGGATCCGTGAGCACTACGACGAGACGGGCGACAACACCGACTCCGTGGCCTTCGGGATCCGCACCACCGGCCGGATCATCACCGGCGCCGCGCTCATCATGGTGGCGGTCTTCGGCGGGTTCGCGCTCGGCCGGATGGCCGACCTGCAACAGGTCGGCCTGGGGCTCGCGGTCGCGGTGCTCCTCGACGCGACGATCGTGCGGGCGATCCTCGTGCCGGCGTCGATGCGTCTGCTCGGCGACAAGAACTGGTACCTCCCGTCGTGGCTCGAGTGGCTTCCCCGCATCGGGATCGAGGGCCCGCCACCGGGTCTGGTGCCCGAGGCGCCGCCCGATCCCGACCGGGAGCTGGTGACGTCGGGCTGAGCCCTTCCGCCCCGCACTTCGACCCGCTTCGCCGGACGCGGAATGCCGGTGAACCGGCCGCGCGCCGGCCCGCCGGGGTCAGTCGCCGAGCTCGGTGCGCGTGTAGGTCACGACGGCGCGGATCTCGGCGTCGGAGAGCGAGCTCCCGAACGCCGGCATGGCGCCGCGGCCACGGCTCACGACCACGATCTGGTCCTCGGGGTCGGGGAACCGATCGGCGACCCGGTCGGCGAGCGCCGGGCCGGATCCACCCTGGCCGTCTCGCCCGTGGCATCCCGCGCAGCGTGCGGCGTACACCTCTCGGCCGTTCGTGGGGAGGGCCCCGGTCTCCGGGAGGTAGTCGGCGCCGCCGCCCGCCGACGACGCGCCCGCGGAGGTCCCGGCCGCGACGCGCTCGTCGGGCTCGGCCACGAACAGCAGCGCGATCGCGGCGACCGCCCCGACGAGAGCCAGCACCTCCACCACGTTCACGACGCGCTTGAACATCAGAGCTCCGGGAAGCCGACGTGGCGGAAGAACCAGAAGCTCGACGTGAGCCAGATGCCGACGAGCGCCGCGAACACCGCCCCACCCGCGGCCGGCAGCAGCCAGCCGGGGAGCCGGTGCATCCGTACGCTGAGCACCTTCACGGTGAACGCGCCGTACACGAAGCAGCCGAGCAGCGAGTGGACGACCACGCGGGTGTTCGTGTCCTGGAATCCCAGCGACCAGAGGCAGAGGAACGCCACCGGGAGCGTGAAGACGAAGGCGAGGGTACCGAGGAGCCGGTGCAGGTCACCGAGCCAGTCCGGGGTCCGCGCAGGCCAGGAGATCGTCCCCCACAGGCGCAGCCCGACGGCGAGCTGCACGATCGCGAGGACGACCGCGATCGTGGCGAACCAGACCTTGAGGTTGATCGTGTCGGTGAAGAACAGCGAGAACGGGCGCTCGAAGGTCGGCGCATGCTCCTTGCCGTACACGCCGAGCGCGATCGACACGGCCGCCCCCGCGAGCAGCACGCCGATGAGGTGCCCGGCGCGGGATCGGGACGGGGACGCGGAGGGATTCGCGGCGTCGTCGAGCGTCACGTCCGCCATCCGAGCCCCCTTCCCGGATGGCGAAACTATCGCGCTCGCAGGAAGGGCTGGCGCGGTGCTTCAAGCACCCGCGCTCACCGCCGAGACGGGCAGCGGGACCGGCTCCACGGCTGGAAGACGACTGCGAGAGCCTGCTCGAAGGCACCGGCCGCTGGCCGGACACCGACGTCGGGGCCGCGGCTCGCGGGCTCAACGCTGCTCGCGACCGACGGGCTGAAGCACGCGGAGTCGCCGACGATCCGGACGCAAGTCGGCCGCGATCGGCGGGCCTCGGTGAAGGCTCTCTCGGCTCGAGATCTGCCTCGAGAAGGCACAGCAGATCTGGCACCAAGTCGGCGAGCCCGAAGCCCGACGCATCGAGACCGGCATCACCGCCGCTCGCGATCTCGCCGATCTCGCCCCCGAGGACCTCAGCGCCCGTACCGCCCGGCCCCAAGCCCGTCAGGGGTAGACGTTGCCGACCTCGATGATCCGCCACGTGCCGGCGATCTTGGCGAGGGTGATGGTGACGGCCCAGCCGGGTCGGGCGAGGTCGCTGGCCTTCGTCGGGACCACGACCGGGCCGATGCCGCCGTCGAACCACAGCGTGCCGGGCTCGACCCGTTCGATCCAGAGTTGGTCCTCGATCCAGTCGTCGTCGGGGATCGCGTCGGGATCGAATGTCGGCACGGTGCGGGTCTGCTCGTAGAGCAGCTCGCCGAGCTTCTCGGCTCTCGGGAGCTCGTCACCGGCTTCGGCGCCCCGCTCGGTCATCTCGGCGGCCGCGTCGGCGCCGACGTAGCCCTGCTCGGCGAGCCATGTGCCGAGCTTCTTGGTCACCGTCCCGCAGGCCTTGAGGAACTCCTGGCCGGCCATCACCTTGCGGATGACGAACCAGCCGAGGAACGGGCCGAGCTGCTCGGGGATCTTCTCCGGGCCGAACAGCCGCGTGAACGCCCGCTCGTCGCCAGCGTCGAAGGCCTGCTGCCACCGCCGCCGCTCGAGCTCGCTCAACGACTCGTAGCCGTAGCCGTTCATGCACGCGCGGAACATCTCGATGACGTCGACGTAGTTGCGGAAGGTCCGCGCCGCGAGCCGCGCCTTCTGCTCGGCGAGAAACGCATCCAGGGCCTCGTCGATCGTGGTCATCGCCGGTACTCCTGGCGCCAGCGCCACTCGGGAAGAATCGGCGGCAGGTCGGCGCCCTGCGGATCGGGTGGCACGGGGCTCTCGAGATCGTCCTCGGCCCACCGCCGGCCGTACTGGTCGGGGAGCGTGCCCCAGCCCCAGTAGGGGACCGGCCGGTTGGTCGGCCCGCCGTAGACCTCGTAGGGATCGACGCGCTCGGACCCGACGGTGCAGACGTGCTGCCAGCTGTCGCCGAAGTCGAAGGTGTACGCGAACTGCTCGCCGAGCTGGAGGCGGCTCAGCTTGGCCGTGCGGATCTCGACGGTGTCTTCGGGCGGGTCGT
>BTUT01000390.1:0-3533 GCA_045862935.1 Acidimicrobiia bacterium | reverse complement strand
CCGGCGCTCCGACCGGCGCTCCGACCGGCGCTCCGACCGGCGCTCCGACCGGCGCCGAGGGGGCCGAGACCCCGCCCGATGCACCGAGCGCAGGCCGGACGGTGATCGACTGGCGCGCCGTGGCCTGGGGTGCGGCCACCGGGCTCGTCGTCCTCGTGCTCACCACCACGCTGCGGGCGGTGCTCGACCGCCGGCTCGACGACTTCGACGACTCCGGCTGGGTGTACCCGCTCTTCGTCCTCGTGCTCGTCGCGTACGGGGTCGCGGGATGGTCCGCCGCCCGGCGTGCCCGTGTCGACGGCGCGGCGGGAACCCCGCTGACGCACGGGGCGCTCGCCGGCCTGGGTGCGCTCGTCGCCTGGCTCCCGCTGCGGGCGCTCATCTGGCTGGTCCGCGACGAGGACCGGGGGCTGGTGAGCGGCGCACACGCGGCGCTCCGCCCCGGGCAGGTGTTCGGTCACCTCGTGATCGCGGCCGGCCTCGGGATGCTCGGCGGCTTCCTGGCCGGACGCCGACCGACCGCGGAGTAGCCCCGCGGCAGGCCCGGCAGACCAGCCCGGGCCAGGCCATGTCGAGCAGCCCCGCGGCAGGCCCGGCAGACCAGCCCGGCGCCAGGCCATGTCGAGCAGCCCGACCCCGAGCCCGCCCGGCGGGCAACCCGGCGATCCTCCCATCAGTCCAGGCGGAGCTCCCAGCGCCAGACGTCGCCGATCTCCGCGTCGACCATCACGCCGGTCATCTCGAACCCACGGCGCGCCAGGAGCCGGTTCGACGCGTTGGGCTCGGGCAACGTGTGCGCGCACACGATCGCGACCCCGCGCTCGCGAGCGAGCGCCACCCACTGGTCGACGGCGGCCGTCGCGTGCCCGCGCTGGCGATGCGCCGGCGCCACGCTGTAGCCGATCTCGACCACCCCGTCGACCGGCGGCCCCTTGAACCCGCCGAAGCCCACGACCGTGTCCGCGTCGTCGACGATCAGGTGGGCGTACCACTCCGGCGGCGTGCCTGCCGCCAGCGCATCCGCGAGGACCGGGAGCGCCTCGGGGAAGTCGAGGTAGCCGGCGGCGACGGGCATGCCGAACCGGGCGGTGAACACCGCGTCGCCCTCGAGCAGGGCCTCGCAGTGGGCCGGCTCGACGGCCACCACCCGCGTGCCCACCGGCGCGCCCGCCCGTTCCCCGGAGCGGCGGGTCAGGCCGGGCCCGGGCCGGGCTCGGGACCGCCCGGGAGGTACGGGAACACGTCGCCCGCGAGCCAGCCCCCGTCGACCACGAACTCGGCCCCGGTGCAGTAGCTGGCGTCGTCGGACGCGAGGAAGCACACCACTGCTGCGATCTCCTCGGCGCGACCCGACCGCTGGAGCGCCAGGTGCGCGTGTGCGGCATCGAACTCCTCGGCGGTGGGCACGCTGACCATCGGCGTCCACACGCCGCCCGGGTGCACGGAGTTGACGCGGATCCCGTGCTGCCCGAGCTCGAGCGCCGCGGTCTTCGTCATGGCCCGCACCGCGCCCTTCGAGCTCGAGTACGCGACGAGCGAGTTCTTCGACCCGATGCCGTCGATCGAGGAGAGGTTGACGATCGATCCCCCGCCCGCTCGGCGCATCGGCTCGATCGCGGCCCGCATCCCGAGGAACGTGCCGACCTGGTTCACCATGATCACCTGGAGGTAGTCGTCCAGCGTGGTGTCCGCGATCGCGCTGAAGCGCAGGATGCCCGCGTTGTTCACGAGGACGCTCAGAGGGCCCATCGCCTCCGCGGCCGCGACCGCGTCGCGCCACTGCTCCTCGTTCGAGACGTCGAGATGCACGTAGCGAGCCGCGTCGCCGATCTCCGCCGCCACCGCCTCACCGTCGTCGTCGAGCACGTCGGCCAGCAGTACCTGGGCCCCCTCGCGTGCGAACAGCCGGGCCTCGGCCGCGCCCTGACCGCGCGCGGCGCCGGTGATCAGGGCGACCTTGCCGGCCAGGCGGCCGGAGGGATTGGTGCTCATGGTGCTCGTCCTCGTGACTCTCGTTCCCGGCCGCGTGGCCGCAGGGGGGATGGGGATCCGGCATGGTATTCCCGGCGGGAGACGATCCGGGGCCGGAGGCCTTCGACCTCCTCGATGGCGCGCCCCAACCGCTCGGCGAGCTCCGCCCGGAGCACCGCGGTCGCGGGATCGGCCACGAGGTTCCGGCGCTGCGCGGGATCCGCGAGGTTGTCGTAGCACTTGTCCTCGACGTAGAGGTCCGCCGCGGGCCGGCTGCGACCGTGCCCGGGACGGCGATCCGGCGCGCGCACCGAGTAGGTGTGGCTCGTGGTGCGCAGCGCGCGGCCGATCTGCGATTCGCTGATCTGCACGAGGAGCTCCGCGCGCGAGGTTCCGCGGAGCACCTGCTGGAGCGCCTGCCCGTCGACGCCGGGATCCTCACCCCCCGCCGCGACCACGAGCGTGGGCACGAGGTCGAGCAGCGTGACGAGGGCGCCGCAGCGCTCGCCGGTGTCGAACCCAGGGCCGCGCAGCACGAGCGGCACGCGGATCGACGCGTCGTGGCAGCTGCGCTTGAACCCCGCGTTGCGGGTGCGGAAGTGGTTGCCGTGGTCGCTGGCGAAGACCACGAGCGTCTCCCGTGCGTCGCGAACTCCGCTGCGCTGCGCCGCGCGCGCGTCGACTGCCGCGAGGATGCGGCCCAGGTTCGCGTCGACGCTCGCGCACGCCGCGAGGTACTCGGCCGCGCTCCAGCGCCACTCGCCGAGCCGACCGCTCAGGTCCCCGGGGACGTCCGGCTCCGCGAAGCCCGCCGCCCAGCCCTTGGGACCGACCCCCCGCCCGAGGCCGTTCTGGTGGTGAGGCTCCAGGTAGGACACGAACAGCAGGCGCGGGCGGTCGTCGGGCACGCGCAACTCGGCGAGCGCGAGATCGGTGAGCGCGTCGACCCGGTAGCCGTGGAGGTCGACGCGCGCCCCCGCCGCGTCGTAGACGTGACCGGTGTAGGGGCGCGACGTGTGCTCGAGCGCGTCCGCGGCGAACCACCCGTCGACGTACCCGCCCCGGCGCTCCACCGGCACGGGCTTGGTCGCCAGCCGCGCCGGGACACGCCCGGGAGGGAGCCGGCCGCGGTCGGAGGCGAGGTGCCACTTGCCGACGTAGCTCGTGCGGTACCCGAGCGCACCGAGGCGCGTCGCGAGCGTCTCGACCCCCACCGGCAGGGCGAGCCCGTTGCGCCAGCAGCCGAGGCGCGTCGGGACCAGCCCCGTCTGGATCGACGCGCGCGACGGCCCGCAGAGCGGCTGCACGGTGAACGCCTGGTCGAACACGACCCCGGCGGCCGCCATGGCGTCGAGGTTCGGCGTGACGGGGAGGCGCTGCCCGTAGATCCCGCAGGTGTCGGGGCGCTGCTGGTCGGAGAGCACGACGACGATGTCGGGGGCCGTCACCTCCGTGCGGCCCTCAGCCGCCGGGCGGCACGACGCCCGCCTCGGACGCCAGGACCACGAGCTGTGGCCCGGCCCGGGCGGGGGGGGGCCAGCGGGCGCGGGCGGGGGCGTCCG
>BTUT01000389.1:0-3533 GCA_045862935.1 Acidimicrobiia bacterium | reverse complement strand
ACGTCGTCTACCTCTACGACCTGCCGCCCGCGCAGCTCGTCACCGCGACCTTCGATGGCAACGCCGCCGAGGCCTGCGAGTCGGGCTGGAGCAACGTGCCCTACGCGCGCGAGTGGGCCGACGTCATCGCCGCGACGGGCGTCTTCGACGGAGAGCCGCGCGAGGACTTCGAGGACCAGTGGCGCAGCAACCAGCTCTACGCATGGACGTGGGCGGCCGTCACCTCGAGCACGGCGATGTTCGACGCGGGCGCGCAGGCGGTCGAGGACTTCAACAACGGGTGGACGCCCGCGATCACCATCTGAGGAAACCATCATGGCCGAAGCAGACTGGACCTACTTGAACGACGGGCTCGACATTGCGACCGTGGACCGGGGCGTGACCGCGGGCATCGCGCGCCCGCCGGGCGGCGGCAGCTTCCTCTACGCCTTCAACTCGCTCGCGGCCGTTGAAGGCGCGGTTGGTCTCTTCGCCAACCTCGCCAGCTTCGCTCCGATGGCCAAGGGCGGCTCGATTCGCGGCGTCGTGGAGCGTGGCCCGGGCGGTGGTCCCACCGGCTTCTCGCCGTTCTTGTTCCTCTGCTGCCAGGGCAATTCGGTCAACGACAGCGCGTACCTGCTCGGCCTCTCCGATGACGATCCGCACCGCATCGTGCTCCGCAAGGGCGCAGTCACGGTCGGCCTACCCACGGCCGACGGGCCCGGCGTGCTGCTCAAGTCGGCGGCGTCGTTCGCGCAGGCGACCTGGCTCCACCTGCGCCTCGACGTCATCGTGAACACCAACGGCGACGTCGTCCTCAAGGTCTTCCAGAACGACCTCGCGCTGCACGCGCTCGGCACGCCACCAGACTGGCAGCCCGTGTCCGGCATGGTGGAGTTCATCGACGACCACCTCGGCATCAACTCCGGCTCGCAGCCGCTCACGTCGGGGCGCGGCGGCTTCGGCTTCTCCGTGAAGGATGTCACGCGGCGCGCGTACTTCGACCACCTCGAGCTGTTCCGGCAGGTGTGAGCGATGGCGCTGACCGCGTTCACCAGCCGTCTCGGGCGCGGACAGGGGCGCCTCGCGACGTCGAAGGCGACGGGCGGCGACTACGCCTTCGTCCTCGGCGACGACGAGCCCGGGCGCCTGTTCGAGCTCGCGCCGGGCGACCACGCCGAGGTCACGCAGGACACGGACCTCACCGGCGTAAAGCTGGTGCGCGCGCTTTTGCGGCTGCGGGTGCCCGCGTCGACCCCTCCGGGGCTCGCGTGGGAGGCCAGCATCGTCGTCGATGGCACCAAGCTCGCGTCCATGCGTGCCAAGCCCGGCCGCGAGCGTCTCGTCACGGACCTCGCGGCGAACGTCTCGAAGCTGTCTGGCCTGCACACCATCGGCGTGCGGCTCGAGCTGGTGACCGCGTGAGGAGCCCGGCATGAGCACAATCGAGCTGCCCGCGCTCTACGTCGACTCGGTGGCGCTCCTCGCGACGACGCCGAGGCTCGTGCTCGTGAACCGTGACCCGAGCCCCGGCGAGAGCGGCGTGCCCATCGACGCGACCATCGCCCTCGAGCTGGTCGACACCGGGCCGGACGGCGTGGAGCGCTCGACCGCGCGCGTGTGGATCGACGGCGTCCTCGCGTTCGACGGCAGCGCCGTGCCCGAGCTTGCCCCTGCCTTCGCAGGGCCGCTCGCCGGCGTCACGCAGGGCGCTGACACGCTGCGTGTGGTGCTGCACCCGGTGGTGCCGCTCGCGAGCCTGGCCACCGTCCACGTGCGCGTGCTCGCTCAGACCGTCGGGGGCGCGGCCTCGCTCGACGAGGTGTACTCGTTCGTCGTCGAGGACCGGACGGCGCCGCGTGTCGTCGGCGCACAGGCGCTTGCGCAGAAGTCCGTGCGTGTGGCCTTCGACGAGCCCGTGCTGGTCCCGAGCGGTGCAAGCTTCCTCCTCACGCCCAAGGGAGCGCCGGCCGTCTCGGTCGCCGTCGCCGGTGTGAACGTCGAGGGGGGTGTCGTGCTCCTCACGCTCGACACCGAGATGACGCCCGACGTGCTTCACGAGGTCGTGGCCATCGGCGTGACAGACCTCTTCGGCAACCCCGTCCTCGGTCCCTACGACCGCGCGAGCTTCACGGGCTTCCGACCCGCGCGCCCACTCACACGCCGCTTCGACCTGTGGCGCATGCTGCCGAAGCACAACCGGCGCGACGATCACACCGGCGATCTGTTCCGATTCATCGCGTGCCTGCAGGAGGTGACGGACCTCCTGCTCGCCGACGTCGATCGCTGGCCCGACATCTTCGACCTCGAGCGCGCGCCCGAGGCCTTCGTCGACCTCATCCTGCGCGACCTCGGCAACCCGTTCCCGTTCGAGCTCGACGCGATGGGCAAGCGGCGCCTCGCGTCGGTGCTCGTCGAGATGTACCGGCAGAAGGGGACGGCCAAGGGCATCCAGAACGCGATCCGCTTCTTCCTCGGCATCGACATCTCGGCCATCACGCCCTTCAACGCCGACACGCTCTACCTGGGCGAGTCGCTGCTCGGCGTCGACTGGGTGCTCGGCCCCTCCGACCGCTTCGCCCGCTACGCCTTCAACGTCGAGGTCGCACGCATCCTCACGGCGCGCGAGCGCCAACAGCTCCGCGCGATCGTCGAGTACCTGAAGCCCGCGCACACGCACTTCGTGGATCTCGTCGAGCCCCTGCCACCGGTGCTGCCAAACCACTGGGAGCTGGGCCTCAGCGACCTGGGCGAGACCACGGACCTCCACTGACGGCCTGTCCCCGAGCATCGATGCGAGCGGCTTTGCCTCCATCGGACGCTCCGTGCGCTCCGAGGCAAGGACATGGCCGATCGCGTCGACTTCTACTTCCGCCAGCGCGTCACCGAGGCCGAGCTCGACCTCGCGTTCGCGTTGCTCGAGAAGGCTGACCGGGACCTCGCCGCCGACCTGAACATCTACGGCATCGTCTCGGGTGCCGTTCCGGCGCCGCACTCGCCGGTCCCCGACCTGACCGTGGACCTCACGGCTCCGGCGCGGGCCTACGACAACCTCGGTCAGCGCATGTTCTTCGGGACCGGGCAGACCGTCGACTGCGCCGTCGACCTCGTGGGCATCCCGACCGACGTGGCCACGGTCGGCAACGAGCGCTGGCTCGGCATCTTCCTTCGCTTCAAGCGCCAGCTCTCCGACCCGCGCACGGACGGCAACTCGCAGCAGGTGTTCTTCCGGCGTGACGAGTCGTTCGAGCTCGTCGTGCGCCAGGCGCCCGAGGGCGCCATCGGCGTCGCGCCGAAGCCCGCGCTCCAGGCGGACGAGCTGCTCCTCTGCGACGTGCGCCGCCGCCCGGGGCAGACGCAGATCCTCGTCGCCGACCTCGACACCTCGCGCCGGCAGGCGTTCATCTTCGCGCAAGGCACCTCGGTGGCCGTGACCACCGGGACGTGGAGCATCCTCCAGCCGCTCGCCGCGACCGTGCAGGCGGCGTTCGATGAGGCAGACGCCGAGCTGCGCGACCACTTCACCGCCGTCGCCCGGCGCCACGCCGCGACCG
>BTUT01000388.1:0-3535 GCA_045862935.1 Acidimicrobiia bacterium | reverse complement strand
CTTCGGGCCCGACAACGGGCTCCTCGCGCCCGCGGTCGCCATGCTCGGCGGCGCGCGGCGCGTGGTGGAGCTCACCGACGACCGGTTCCACCTCCCGGGAGCGGGTGCGACCTTCGCCGGACGCGACGTGCTCGCCCCTTCGCTGGCGCACTTCGTCGCGGGGACCCCGCTGCCCGAGCTGGGGTCGGAGGTCGATCCCGCCGGCCTCGTCCCCGGCCTCGTCGGGCTCCCGCGGATCGGGCCGGGAGGGCACATCGAGGCCGAGGTCTGGTGGGTCGACCGGTTCGGCAACTGCCAGCTCAACGTGGGCCCCGAGGAGCTCGATGCGCTGGGTGGCCGGGCCGGTGACCGGGTGGAGGTCCGGGCGGGCGAGCAGGTCCGCGCGGCTCGATGGGTCCACACCTACGCGGACGCCAAGGCGTCGGAGCTGGTGCTCCTCGTCGACAGCTACGGGCTGATGTCGCTCGCGCTCGATCGGCGATCGGCGGCCGCCGAGTTGGGACTGCACGCGGGTGCGGCGGTCACACTGGTGCCGCCCGGAGCCCCGCCCGGCTGAGACGGTGCGTCCGGCCACGCACGATCGAGAGGAGCACGCGTGCGACAGGGCACGACGATCGCCATCGTGGCGCTGCTGGTGCTGATCCTCGCGGCCGCCTTCGCGCAGTTCGTGCTCCGGCTCGGCCCCTGACGGCGCGAGCGCGCCGGACGAGCGAGGCCGGGAACGGGAGTCCGGGCGCGGGCGTGGGGCTTGGGGCGGGCTGGGAGGCCGGTGAGACGACGCGCGGTCTTGTCGCGCTCGCTCACGTTCCCCACACCCGCGCACCGGAGTCAGGTGGTGCATCGGCCGACGAAATGAACGCCTTGAGTGGCAATCTGGTGCAGAAACCGCCAACAGACGGACCAGAGATCACTGTCCGTGAGATCCGGCGGCGGCACTCGGAGGCGCAGCCGAGATCGGAGCACGTGCGGGGGAGCGCGCGCCCTCGGCCACCAGGAAGCCGGCGTAGATCACCGTGATCCCGAGCGCCAGGGAGAGGGCGAACGCCTCGTCGTCGCCGACGAGGCCCTGGATCAGGCCCCCGCTCGACAGGATGAGCGTGCCGAGCGCGATGAGGACGTTCGCGCCCCCGAACCGGGCCCGGCCCGGGGTCCGGGGGGCCCGCACGAGGCGTGCGACGCTCACGAGCGCGCCGACGATCACGACCGTGGCCCCGACGCCGCTCCCCACGGCGGCGAGCACTCGGGGGAGCGCCTGGGGGAACACGTCCTTGCCCACCGGGATCTCCGTGCCCGACACCGGCTCCATGCGGGCGAGCGCGAGTGCGCCGACCGTGAGCCCCGAGAAGAAGACCAGGCCCCCGCGGGCGGCGCGCCCCCCCCGCCCACCGAGCAGGAGGAACACGGTTCCCAGACCGAGCCAGGGCACGCTGAGGATCGCCCCCGCGCCGTAGAAGACCCGGTACGTCCCGTCGTCCCAGCCGGTGGACGTGCCGACCGCGAGGGCGGCGGACGCCAGGGCGAAGAGCGCGAGGGCCACCGTCCACGCCGACTGGTGCGGCCCGCGGCCCTGTTGCGCTCGTTGGCTGGTGGCGATCGCGAACAGCGACGAGCACAACGTCGCAGCCACCGCGAACGCAAAGACCATCGACGGGGGAGGCTACCGATCGGGGTTCGGTACCCTGAAGGCGTGTCCGAGCCCACTGGCGCTCCCGACGCGGCGGTGGCCCACCGTCCGGGGCTCGGGGGCTACCCGGTCAACCTGCTCGTCGCCGGCCGGAGTTGCGTCGTCGTGGGGGGTGGTCCGGTCGCGGCCCGCAAGGCCGAAGCGCTCCTCGATGCCGGGGCGGTGGTCCACGTCGTGGCCCCGGACCTCGTCGACGACCTCAGCCGTCTCGCGACGGCGGGTCGACTCGTCTGGCACCCGCGCGAGTTCCGAGCGAGCGACCTCGACGGAGCCTGGCTCGCGACCGCGGCCACCGACGACCCCACGGTGAACCACGCCGTGTTCGAGGCCGGCGAGGCCCGCCGGGTGTGGGTGAACGCTGCCGACGACCCGCAGCGCAGCTCGTGCACGCTGCCGGCGACCCTCCGCCGGGGGGATCTCGTGGTCACGATCGGGACGGGGGGGCGCAGCCCGGCGCTGGCGGTCCACCTCCGCGACCGGCTCCGCGACGAGCTGGGCCCGGAGTACGCCGTGCTGCTCGACGTGCTCGCCGAGGCCCGCGACGAGCTGCGGGCGCGAGGGCGCTCGTCCGTCGACGGGGGATGGCAGCGCGCGCTCGACTCCGACCTGCTCGAATTGCTCCGCGACGGCCGCGTGGCCGAGGCGAAGGAGCTGCTCCGAACGTGTCTCTCGTCGTCGTCGGTCTGAACCACCGCAACGCCCCGGTCGACCTGCTCGAGCGGATGGCAGTGCCCACGCGGGCGCTGCCCAAGACCCTCCACGCGCTCGCGGCGCGCGAGCACCTCGCCGAGACCGCCCTGCTCTCCACCTGCAACCGCACCGAGGTGTACGCGCGGGTCACCCGGTTCCACCCCGCGGTCGACGACATCCGTCACTTCCTGGCCGAGACCGCCGGCCTCGACCCCGAAGTGCTCGCCGATCTCCTCTACACGTTCCACGACGACGCCGCGGTCACCCACCTCTTCGCCGTGGCTGCCGGGCTCGACTCCATGATCATCGGCGAGCACGAGATCCTCGGTCAGGTGCGCGAGGCGTGGCGCGTCGCCGAGGCCGAGGGCACGGCCGGGCCTCGGTTGAGCCGCACGTTCCGCCACGCGGTCCAGGTCGGCAAGCGGGCGCGCACCGAGACCGGCATCGGACGCCACGCCGTGTCCATCTCGTCGGCCGCGGTCGCGCTCGCGGCGCAGCGCCTCGGATCACTCGAGGGGCGGCACGTCCTGGTGCTCGGGGCGGGTGCCGTCGGCGAGCGGATGGCGGTCGCGCTCGGGGGCGCGGGCGTGGGTGAGATCGTGGTCGCCAACCGGTCCCCCGAGCGCGGCGCGGCCCTCGCCGAGCGGGTGGGAGGACGAGCGGTCGGACTCGACGGGCTCCGTGACGCGCTCGCGGCCTCCGACGTGGTCCTCACGTCCACCGGCGCCGACGACGTCCTCGTCGTGCGGTCCGACGTCGAGGAGGCCATGCGCCGCCGCGACGGCCGCGCGATGCTGATCGTCGACGTCGCGGTTCCCCGTGACGTCGATCCCGGCGTCGCCCAGGTCTTCGGGGTCACGCTGCTCGACATCGACGCGCTCCGCGTGCTCGGTGAGCAGTCGCTGCGCCAGCGTCGAGCCGAGATCGGGCGGGTGCGGGAGATCATCGCCGCGGAGCTCGACCGCTACCGGCTCGAGCGCTCGGCCCGGGAGCTCGCACCCCTCGTCGCCGCGCTGCGGGCTCGCGGGGAGGAGCTGCGCCGTGCCGAGGTCGAGCGTCACCTCGGGGCACCGACCGCGGATCCCGCGGTGCGCGCGCTCGTCGAAGCGGTCACGCGGGGCCTCGTGAACAAGCTGCTCCACGAGCCGACGGCGCGCCTCA
>BTUT01000387.1:0-3548 GCA_045862935.1 Acidimicrobiia bacterium | reverse complement strand
CGCACCGCGAGCCTCTGGCGTGACTTCGCCGACGCGTTCACCGATGCGGACGTCCTGGTGCTCACCGACGTGTACGCCGCCGGCGAGACCCCACGGCCGGGGGTCTCGGGCCGGCTGCTGCTGCGGGCCGTGCTCGACGCCCACCCCGACACCGCGGTCGTGTACCTGCCGCACCGGTCCGACGTCGTGACCCACGTCCCCCGCCTCATGCGCGCCGGCGACGTGGTGCTCACGCTCGGCGCCGGCGATCTCACCGCGGTGCCGGACGAGTGGCTCGGCGCGGAGCCGGTGGCGCCCGCGCCCGCGGGGGCCGGCGCAGCACGCCCGGGCGCGAGCGACGGATGAGCAGCGCCGGACCGTCCACGGCACCGGGGGTCGTGGCCGTGGCGCGCGCCCTCGACGCGGCCCTGCCCGGGCGGGTCGCCCGCGACGTCCCCGCGGCCGATCTCGGCACCTACCGGCTGGGTGGGCCGATCGCGGTGCTCGTCCACGTGGGCGACACCGACGACCTCGACCGCGTGGCCGAGGTCGTCCGGGCGCACCAGCCGCCACTGCTCGTCGTGGGTCGCGGCTCGAACCTCCTCGTGGCCGACCGCGGCTTCGCCGGGCTCGGCCTCGTGCTCGAGGGTGAGTTCGAGTCGGTGACGATCGCCGCCGACCGTCGCGGCGTCCGGTCCGGCGCGGCCGTGGCCCTTCCCGTGCTGGCGCGCCGGTGCGCAGCCGGCGGCGCCGGTGGACTCGAGTTCTACGTCGGGATCCCGGGGACGGTCGGGGGTGCGGTGCGGATGAACGCCGGCGGCCACGGCCGCGAGACCCGTGAGGTGCTCGTCGAAGCGCGGGTTCGGGACCTCGCCGACCCTTCGGGCGGGGTGATCTCCCGGTCGGTCGAGGACCTGGCCTTCGGGTACCGGTCGAGCGTGATCGGCCCGACGGAGGTCGTGGTCGAGGCGGACTTCCGGACCGAGCCCGACGCGCCCGACGCGTGCGCCGCGCGCGTCGACGAGGTCGTGCGCTGGCGCCGCGAGCACCAGCCGGGGGGCGCGAACGGGGGGTCGGTGTTCCGCAACCCGCCCGGGGACGCCGCCGGGCGGCTCATCGACGCCACGGGTCTCAAGGGGCTGAGGGTGGGTGGCGCAGTGGTCTCGGAGAAGCACGCGAACTTCTTCCAGGCCGAGCCCGGGGCCACCGCCGACGACGTGCACCGCCTCGTGCTCCTCGTGCGCGACCGGGTCGCCGACGCGACCGGGGTTGCGCTCCAGCCGGAGTTGGTGATGGTGGGCTTCGAGGACGGGCCGTGAGCCCGCGAGCTCACGCACCGGAGCGGGTCGCACCCCGCCCGCACGCGCGGGCGGGCGCCGTGAGCGCGCCGCCCCCGCGCCGGCGCGCCTCGGACGGGGAGGAGCGTTCCCGGGACCGCATCGTCATCGACCCGCGGCACCGGCGCCACGTGCTGCTCTGGTCGCTCGCCGTCGTGGGCCTCCTGCTGGCGCTCGCCGCCGCCGCGGCGGTGTCGCCCCTCCTCGACGTCGAGGACGTCGAGGTCACCGGGGTCACGCCCGAGCGGGCCGCCGCCGTGCGCCGCGCGAGCGGGATCGACGAGGGCGACTCCATCGTCACGTGGCTCCCGTCCCAGGTGGCCGACCGGGTCCGCGCCCTCCCGTGGGTGGCCGACGTGTCGGTCACCCGCGATCTCCCGGCGACCGTGCACATCGAGGTCGTTCCCCGCGAGCCGGTGGGTTGGGTGCGCGCCGGCGACGAGGTGCTCGTCGTCGACGGCTCGGGGCGCGTCCTCTGGCGCGCCGAAGGCCCGCCGGGCGCCATCCCGGAGCTCTCGGGGGCGGCCGACGTCGCCCCGCCGGGCGGCCTCGTGCGGCCGGTCGCGCTCGCGCGGGTGGCCGAGGGCCTCGGCCCCACGCTGCGGGCCCGGACGGTGGCCGTGGTGCTCGCCGACGGTTCGGCGAGCGCCCAGGTCGCCGACGGGCCCCAGGTCCGCTTCGGCGCGCCCCGCAACGTCGCCGTGAAGGCCCGGGTCGCCGAGGCCATCCTGGCGTCCCTGGGCGACCGGCCGACCACCTACGTCGACGTGAGCGTCCCGGCGGCACCGGTGAGCGGATGAGCGCCCCCGGCCGTGGGTCGGGAGGCGCGCGCGGCGGCGGGTCGGGACCCGCGAGCGGTGCCCGGTCGGGAGGCGCGCGCGGCGGCGGGTGGCGACCCGTGGGCGCGGGATCCCCCAACCGGGGCCCGTTGCGGTGAACAATGGTACGGGTCTCGCACCAGGGGGTGCTCGTGAGACGAAGGGAACGGTGATGCTCGCTGAGCCGCAGAACTACCTCGCCGTGATCAAGGTGTGTGGGGTCGGCGGCGGTGGTGGCAACGCCATCAACCGCATGATCGAGGCGGGCCTGAAGGGCTGCGAGTTCGTGTCGGTGAACACCGATGCGCAGGCCCTGTTGATGAGCGACGCCGACGTCAAGCTCGACATCGGCCGTCAGCTCACGCGGGGTCTGGGCGCGGGCTCCGACCCCGAGGTGGGTCGCCAGGCCGCCGAGGACCATCGCGACGAGATCGAGGAGATCCTGCGCGGCGCCGACATGGTCTTCATCACCGCCGGCGAGGGGGGTGGCACCGGCACCGGGGCCGCGCCGATCGTCGCCGAGATCGCCCGCGGCCTCGGCGCACTCACGATCGCGATCGTGACCCGGCCCTTCGGGTTCGAGGGTCGCCGCCGCGCGGTGCAGGCCGACACCGGGATCCAGACCCTGCGCGAGAAGGTCGACACGCTCATCGTCATCCCCAACGACCGCCTGCTCGACGTCGCCGACGACCGCACCTCGATGCTCTCGGCCTTCCGGATGGCCGACGACGTGCTGTTCCACGGTGTGCAGGGCATCACCGACCTCATCACCACCCCCGGGCTGATCAACACCGACTTCGCCGACGTGCGGATGATCATGCAGAACGCCGGCTCGGCGCTCATGGGCATCGGGCACGCGACCGGCGACGGTCGGGCCGTCAACGCGGCGCGGGCCGCCATCTCGAGCCCGCTGCTGGAAGCGAGCCTCGAGGGCGCGCGCGGCTTGCTGCTCAACGTCTCCGGACCCTCCGACATGGGCCTCTTCGAGGTCAACGAGGCGGCCGAGATCGTGCGCGAGACCGCGCACCCCGACGCCAACATCATCTTCGGGGCCGTGATCGACGACGCGATGGGCGACGAGGTCCGCATCACCGTGATCGCCGCCGGCTTCGACCGGTTCGAGGGTGAGCGATCGCTCGCACCCGAGAAGCGTGAGGTGCCGTCGCTGCGCGACTCCGGCGGGCTGCGCGGGCGTCGTGCCGACCCGCGACCCACTCCCACCTTCAGCCTCGACGTCGACGACGAGGTGCGCGACGGCGACGACGGAGGTGACGACGAGTTCGACGTCCCCGAGTTCCTCCGCTGATCCTCGAGGCCTTCGGTGCCGCGCGGGTCGCATGGACCGGCCGGCGCGGCGGGGTGTCGGCGGCGCCGTACGACTCGCTGAACCTCGCGAGCCACGTGGGGGACGACC
>BTUT01000386.1:0-3561 GCA_045862935.1 Acidimicrobiia bacterium | reverse complement strand
GCACGACGTCGCTGTGCGCCTTGGCCACCCCGGCGGCGACCGTCCCCACACCTACCTCGGCGACCAGCTTCACGTGCACGCGCGCCTGGGGGTTGGAGTTCTTGAGGTCGTGGATGAGCTGCTTGATGTCCTCGATCGAGTAGATGTCGTGGTGCGGGGGCGGGCTGATGAGGCCCACGCCGGGCGTGGAGTACCGGGTCTTGGCGATCCACGGGTACACCTTCGCCCCGGGCAGCTGGCCGCCCTCACCGGGCTTCGCGCCCTGGGCCATCTTGATCTGGAGGTCGTCGGCGTTCACGAGGTACTCCGACGTCACCCCGAAGCGCCCCGACGCGACCTGCTTGATCGCCGATCGCCGCAGGTCGCCGTGCGCGTCGGGCACGTAGCGGTCGGGGTCCTCGCCGCCCTCGCCCGTGTTCGACTTGCCGCCGAGGCGGTTCATCGCGACGGCCAGCGTCTCGTGGGCTTCCTTCGAGATCGATCCGTAGGACATCGCGCCCGTGGCGAAGCGCCTCACGATCTCCGACGCGGGCTCGACCTCCTCGATCGGCACCGGCGGGCGCACTCCCTCCTTGAACGTGAACAGCCCCCGCAGCGTCGCGAGTCGTGCGGACTGGTCGTCGACGAGCCTGGAGTACTCGCGGAAGATGTCGAAGCGCTTCGCGCGGGTGGCGTGTTGGAGCTTGAACACCGTCTCGGGGTTGAAGAGGTGGTACTCACCCTCGCGCCGCCACTGGTACTCACCGCCCAGCTCGATGTCTCGGTGGGCGAGCTCGTCGGGACGATCGGTGTAGGCGCGGCCGTGACGGCGCGCGACCTCCTCCGCGATCTCGTCGAGCCCGATGCCGCCGAGACGCGAGACGGTGCCGGTGAAGTACCGGTCGACGAGCTCGTGACCGAGCCCGATCGCCTCGAACACCTGAGCACCCCGGTAGGACGCGATCGTCGAGATGCCCATCTTCGACATGACCTTGAGGACGCCCTTGCCGGCCGCCTTGATGTAGCTCTTCACGGCCTTCTTCGGGTCGAGCGATCCCATCCCGTAGAGGTCGGCGGTGATGAGATCCTCGATGGACTCGAAGGCGAGGTACGGGTTGACCGCGCCGGCGCCGTAGCCGAGCAGCAACGCCATGTGGTGCACCTCGCGCGCGTCGCCCGTCTCGGCGACGAGGCCGACCATGGTGCGGGTCTTCTCGCGGATGAGGTGATGGTGCACACCCCCGACGAGCAGCAACGACGGGATCGGCGCCCATTCGGCATCGGAGTCGCGGTCCGACAGCACGATGATCCGCGCGCCACCCCGGATCGCGGCCGACGCCTCGTCGCACACTCGGTCCATCGCCTCGCGCAGTGCCGCGCCACCTCCCGCGACGCGATAGAGCCCGGAGATGAGGTGCGCGGCGAACTCGGGGTACTGCCCGTCGTCGTTGATGTGGATGAGCTTCGCGAGCTCGTCGTTGTCGAGGATCGGGTACGAGAGCTCGATCTGGCGGCACGACGACGGCTGCGGGTCGAGCAGGTTCCCTTCGGGGCCGATCGTGGCCAGCAGCGACGTCACCAGCTCCTCACGGATCGCGTCGAGCGGCGGGTTGGTGACCTGTGCGAACAGCTGCGAGAAGTAGTCGAAGAGCATGCGGGAGCGGTCGGAGAGCACCGCGATGGGCGTGTCGGTGCCCATCGAGCCGATGGCCTCCGCGCCGTTGCGGGCCATCGGGGCGACGAGCAACCTCAGCTCCTCGTGCGTGTACCCGAACGTCTGCTGGCGCCGCACCACCGACTCGTGGCTGTACACGACGTGCTCACGATCGGGCAGGTCGTCGAGCTGCACGAGCCCGTGCTCGAGCCACTCGGCGTACGGGTGCTCACCCGCGAGCTCGGACTTGATCTCCTCGTCGCCGACAATCCGGCCCTTCGCGGTGTCGACGAGGAACATCCGGCCGGGCTGGAGGCGCCCCTTCTGCACCACCGACGCGGGATCGACGTCCACGACGCCCGTCTCGCTGGCCATGATCACGCGGTCGTTCTCGAGCACCCAGTAGCGGCTCGGCCGGAGTCCGTTGCGGTCGAGCACCGCACCGATCACGGTGCCGTCGGTGAACGCGATCGACGCGGGACCGTCCCAGGGCTCCATCAGCGACGCGTGGTACCGGTAGAACGCCCGTTGCGCGGGAGTCATGGTCGCGTGGTTCTCCCACGCCTCGGGGATCATCATCAGCACCGCGTGCCAGAGCGGTCGACCGCCGAGGTGGAGCAGCTCGAGGCACTCGTCGAAGCTGGCGGTGTCGGACGCACCGGGCGTGACGATCGGGAACGCGCGCGCGAGGCCCGGGATCAACGGAGTCGCCATCAACGCTTCGCGGGCGCGTGACCAGTTGCGGTTGCCCTGGAGCGTGTTGATCTCCCCGTTGTGCGCGATGTAGCGGTACGGGTGCGCGAGCGGCCAGGACGGGAACGTGTTCGTCGAGAACCGGCTGTGCACGAGTGCCAGCGCGGATTCGAGGCGCTCGTCGTGGAGGTCGAGGAAGAACTCGCCGAGCTGCGGCGTGGTGAGCATCCCCTTGTACACGAGGGTGCGGCTCGACAAGGACGGGAAGTAGACGGGCTCCGCGATCTCGTGCTCGCACCGCTTGCGCAGCACGTACAGCCGACGATCGAGGTCGATGCCCGTGGCGCCGTCCGGGTCGTCGACGAAGCAGTGCCAGAAGCTCGGCATCACCCCCCGAGCCGTCGGCCCGACCATCGAGTCGTCGGTCGGGACCGCACGCCAGCCCACGATGCGCAGGCCTTCGTCGACCACGAGCGCTTCCACCGCACCCCGGGTGCGGTCGGCGGCGGCCGGGTCGGCCGGGAGGAACGCGAGGCCCACCCCGTAGGCGCCGCGCGGCGGGAGCGGGAACGGCGTCACCGAGCGGAGGAAGGCGTCGGGCACCTGGACCAGGATCCCGGCGCCGTCACCGGTGTTCGCCTCGGATCCCGACGCACCCCGGTGGTCGAGGCGGCACAGCGCGCCGAGCGCGGTGGTCACGATGTCCCGGCTCGCGCGGCCCTTCACGTCGACCACGAACGAGACGCCGCACGCGTCGTGCTCGAAGCGGGGGTCGTAGAGCCCCCGCGCCTCGGGGAGCGCGCTGAAGTGGGGTCGCGACACCGGGTTCACCATCTCGGGCCCTCATCCCTCATCCACACGCGCCCGGACGGGCGCGCACCGAAGGGTCAGCTCAACGAAGCGGACACAGGGGGACGTCGTTGGCCCGGCTGTGGGCACCAGCATAGGGCGCCCGTCCGGGGCCGCCGCCATCGATTTCGCCGCCGCTTTCGATCTCGTCTCCGCCGTCGATCTCCGGCCACCGGGCTGCACCACCCCGTCCGCCCGTGCCCGATCCCCTGTGGGCGGATGCCGCTCGAGCGCCGGCGGTCGCCGGTAGCGTCGACCGGCGATGTCCCGGCGAGTCGTCCTCCTCCTCGTGCTCGCGATCGTCGTGGTCGTCGGTGCCGCCGGGGTGCTCGTGGTCACGGCCCGGCCGTCCCTCGAGGACCGCCGCGACGCCGTGGACGCCCGGA
>BTUT01000385.1:0-3563 GCA_045862935.1 Acidimicrobiia bacterium | reverse complement strand
CCCAGGGGCCGGGTCTCGCCGGCGGGGCCCCACACCTCGACCGGGTCGCGCCGTCCGCCTTTGGCCAGGCTCCACACCAGGGTCGGCACGTCGCCCACGTGGTCCGCGTGCAGGTGCGTGAGGAACACCTTCGTCGTCGAGGTCACCGGGAGGCCCAGCCCGGTGAAGTTCCGCAGTGCTCCGCCGCCGAGGTCGAAGAAGAAGAAGTCGCGTTCGTCGTTGCCGACCTCGATGAGCAGCGATGCGGACGCCTGGCTGTGCTTCACGAACGGGTCGCCACTGCCGAGCACCGTGACCCGGATCTCGTCGGCGCCCACCGGCTCCGTCCCCGGTGCCAACACGTCGGCGTACGGTCGGCTGGGCGTGCCCACCACGGGCGCGGTCGTCAGCGGCTCCCCACCCTCGTAGGCGAGCTCGGTCATGTCGTTGATCTCGGTGCTCACGGCTGCTCCTCCGCGTCCGGTGTCGTCGGGTCGGTGTCGGTGCTTCCGGCGATCTCGGTGGCCCGCCGCCTCCGGGACCGGATCACCGCCGCGGCGACCACACCCCCGACGACGAACGCGAGCAGGACCACGGCCCACTTGCGCCTCGACCGTCCGCTCAGCTCTTCGACGGTCTCCTGGAGGAAACCGCCGACCACGGCCTCGCCCACTTCTTCGATCACAGACTCCATGTCTCCTCGCTTCCTCCGAACATCATTCCCTGCCTTCGGTCGCCGCGACCGCTTCGGAGACGGTCGCGTGCAGGTGATCCGGCCCGATGGTCGCGGTTGCACCCAGGTGCTCGAGGACCGCTCGCACGGGCGCCTTCGCCCGCGCCAGGTGCAGCTCGACGCCCTTCTGGTCGAGGAGGTGGGCGACCCGCGACAGCGCGTCGACCCCGGTCACGTCGATCTCGAAGCAGGCTTCGAGGTCGAGCACGAGGGCACGGGGGCGCGCCCCTTCACGCTCTTCCGCGCGTTCGAGCGTGTCCTCGATCGAGTCGGCGAAGGCATCGGCGTTCGCGAAGATCAGCGGGGCGTCGACCCGCAACACCATGACGCCGGGGACCTCGACGAACTGCGGGTGCTCCTCGAGGTCGCCGAACTCGGTGCGCTCCCGGTTGCGACCGAGTCGGGCGATGTGTGGGTGGTCGAGGCGGTGGATGAACAGCACCAGGCTCAACACCACGCCGCCCACGATCCCCGGGAGGATGCCGAGCACCAGGACCCCGACCAGGGAGCCGACGGCGAGCCAGAAGTCCACCACCCGCGCGGCCCGTAGGCGCCCCAGCGTGCGGAAGTCGATCATCCCGGAGACGGCCGCGATCACGATCGCGGCGAGCGTCGCTTCGGGAAGGTGCTCGAACACCCCGGCGATGAGCAGGATGGTGAGGAGCACCATCACCGACACCACGGCGAGCGCCACGGGTGTCTTGCCGCCGGCGTCGTCCGCGGCCGCGGACTTGGAGAGGCTGGCCGAGACGGTGTACCCCTGCAGCATGCCGGCGCCGATCGACGCGGCGCCGTAGGCCAGCATCTCCTGGTTCGGGTCGATCCGGTAGTCGTACTTCGCGGCGTAGGACTTGGCGATCGCGACCCCTTCCGCGAAGCCCACGACGAGGATCGCCAGCGCGCCGGGGATCATGTCGACGAACGCGTCCCAGGTGATGCCCGTCCACGGCACGAAGTCGAAGCCCGTCGGGACCGGGCCGACGATCGCGAGCCCGTGGCCGGCCAGGTCGAGGATCTGGGTCGCCGCGATCGCGAGGACCGTGACGACCAGCGCGCCCGGGACCCTGGGCAGGAGACGGTCGAGGCCCACGAGGACGATGAGGCTGGCGACGCCCACCCCGACCGTCAACCAGTCCCACGAGCCGACGTCACCGATCACCGAGAGGAGCTGACGGATCGTGTTGCCGTCGGACTTCTCCACGCCGACGAGCTTGGGGAGCTGTCCCACCGCGATGAAGATCCCCAGGCCCACGATGAACCCGTCGAGCACCGGCTTCGCGAAGAATCGCGCGATGAACCCGAGTCGCAGCACTCCGCCCACGACGTAGAGACCGCCCACCACCAGGGCGAGCGTCGCCGTGAGCGCCACCGGGTTCGCTCCGGTGCTCACGGCGAGGGGTGCGATCGTGGCGGCCGAGAGCGCGGCGACCGTCGAGCTCGGCCCGACGAAGAGCTGCCGGGACGACCCGAAGATCGCGTATCCCAACACGGCGAGGGGCACAGCGTAGAGGCCGTACTGCACCGGCACCCCGGCCACGTTCGCGTAGGCCATCGACTCCGGCACGATCAGGGCCCACACCGTCAGCCCCGCGAGCAGGTCCGCCGTCAACCACACCGGTCGGTACCGCGGCAACCACTCCACCATCGGCACCCATCGCCGCACGCCGCTCGCGGTCTTCACCGGGGTTCCTCCGTGGGTTCCTCCGTGCCGTTCACGGCTGCACCATATGCACGCGGTCGGACAGGGCACAGGGCCCAAGGTCCTCGTCGAGCGCAGGCGTCAGAGCCCGTTCGCCGAGTCGTCCGCCTTCAGCCGTACCTGGACGTCGGCGAGCAGCGCCTCGCGCCGCATGGCGTCCTCGATGGCACGACTATCGGCGTCGGTGGATCGCGACCCCGCGAAGCTGCGAGGCCACAGCCGTCGTTCCCGCACGACGTTGACCTCGTTCGCCAGGAGGATGACGCGGGCCAGGAGCGCGATCCACACGAGCAGGCCGAAGACGATCGCGAACGCTCCGTACACGTCGCCGGCGTCGAGGATCACTCGCGCCACGTACTCGCCGCCCACGAGCTGGAGCGCCCAGAGCGCAATCCCCCCGACGAGGCCACCGGGGAGGAGCCCTCGCCAGGGGATCCGCGCCCCTATGAGCACGCGGTACGACGTCGTCAGGACCAGGATGTTGATGACGATCGCGAGCGCGGAGCCGAGGACCCGGGCGGCTCCCTCGGCCCCCGGGAGGAACGCCGCGAGGTTCGTGGCCACGGTCGCGAGCACGATGCCCAGCCCGACGACGGCGAGCGCGCCGACCGCACGGACCGTTCTCGACACGAAGCCGGGCTGGCGGAACCGCGGCACCCCCCACTGGAGGTTGAGGGCGTCTTGCGCGTGCTTCACGACGGCGAGCCCCGCCCAGAGCGTCACGAGCAGGCCGACGAGGAGGAGCACGCCGCTCGAGTCGAGGCTCGTCGTCGCGGCGCGGAGCTGGGCGCCGACGACCGGGATCCTCGCGTACACCGTGTCGAGGATCCGGTTGCGGAGCTCCGCGTTGTCGTCGAGCACGATCCCAAGCACCGTGACAAGGACCAGCAGCAGCGGGAAGAGCGAGATGAACCCGTAGTACGACAGCAGCGCGCCGAACTCGCGTCCGCGGTCCTCCCGGTACCGCATGGCGATCGCGACCGTGAACGAGGGGATCCGATGGCGCCGTTGCCATCGGTCCAGACGCACGACGACCGTGTGGCCGAGATCGTCCAACACCGGTCCATTCTCGCCTACCTATCGGCTTTCGGCTCCGATCGAGGGGGGACGGCTGCCGATCCCTGCGCGCGGGCTGTCGAACGCGTGGTTCAC
>BTUT01000384.1:0-3598 GCA_045862935.1 Acidimicrobiia bacterium | reverse complement strand
GCCGCCCGGTCGAGCAGGTCGCTCTCGAGGTAGCGGAGCTCGGTCGCCCACGCCGGCGCGTCCACGCCGATCTCGAGCACCCCGCCGCGGATCGAGCGCACCCGACTGTGCGCGGCGAGCATCTCCCCGACCATCTCGGGCCATCCACCGGCGAGGCGGCTGAACGCGCCCGGATCGGCGAGCCCGAGCTCCGAGCCGACGATCGCGGCCGCGTCGGCGATCGAGACCGGCTCACCCGGCTCACCGGGAAGCCGCGGCCGGGACAGGCGCCGGCGCGGATCCCGCCCGGAACGGCCCGGGCGCGTCATCCCGGCACACCCGCGACCGCGCCGGCGTCGACCCGCAGGCGCTGCTCGGGCACGATCCCCGAGGGCAGTGGGCTCGCGGTGGTCACGAGCGTCTGACCGGGCGGGAGCGTCTCGGCCAGTGCCGCGGCACGGCGGTCGTCGAGCTCGGAGAAGACGTCGTCGAGCAGCAGCACGGGCGACGCGTCGATCGTCTGCGCGCACACGGCATGGCCGGCGAGCCGGAGCGCGAGCGCGAGGCAGCGCTGCTCGCCCTGGGACGCGTGACTGCGGGTGTCGAGCCCGCCGAGCAGGAGGCGCCACTCGTCGCGGTGCGGACCGGCGAGCGTCACCCCGCGCTCCATCTCCTTGGGGCGGGTGCGCTCCAGCGCGCGGCGCAGGACCGTCTCGATGGCGCCGACGCGCCCGCCCGCGTCGGGATCGAGGGCGTCGTCGGCCCAGTCGGCCTCGTAGCCGCCCTCGATCCACGCCGGCCGGCCCGCGAGGTGCTCGTAGGCCCGCCGGATCTCCGGCGCCAGCCGCTCGATGAGGCGCAGCCGACCCCGCACGATCTCCGCGCCCGCCCGCGCCAGCTGCTCGTCGAACACGTCGAGGGTGGTCGCCACGTCCGGGCCACGGGCGCGACCCTTGAGGAGCGCGTTGCGGTGCCGGAGCACCCGCTCGTAGTCCGCACGGGCCGCTTCGTAGCGGGGGGCCAGCACCACCAGCAGGTCGTCGAGGAAGTCGCGGCGTCCCGCCGGACCGGCCTTGACGAGCGCGAGGTCGTCGGGCGCGAAGACCGTCACCCGCAGCAGCTCGACCCGATCACGCGTGCGGGCGAGGGGATGCCCGTTCACGAGCACGCGGTTCCGCCCGGTGGCGCGCAACGCCGCGTCCAGCGTCTGGTGGCGACCCGAGTCGTCGACCACCGCGCGCACGATCGCCTCCTCGGCGCCGGAGCGCACCAGCGCGGCGTCGGGAACCCCCCGGAACGACCGCCCGAGCGCCACCCAGCCCACGGCTTCGAGCAGCGTGGTCTTGCCGGCGCCGTTGAGGCCCTCGACGACCGTGACGCCCGGCCCGAGCGCCAACGACGCGTGCTCGTAGCGGCGGAAGTCGCGCAGCTCGAGCGACGCGAGGTACACGGACGACGTTCAGGCGATGCGGACCGGCATCAACAGGTAGAGGAAGTCCTCCGACCCGGGGTTGCGCATCACCGCGGGCTTCAGCGGATCGGTGGTGTCGAGCGCGACCTCGGTCCCGCCGACGGCTTCGATGCCGTCGAGGAGGAACTGCGCGTTGAACGCCACGACGAGCTCGGTGCCGTCGAACTTCGCCTCGACCGATTCGTGGGCCTCGCCGACGTCCTGCGCGACCGCCGAGAGCTCGAGCCCGCCCTCGTTCATGTGCAGGCGGATCGGCGACGTGTCGCGGCTCTGGCCGACGAGCCGGACGCGGTTCACGGCGGCACCGAGCGCATCGTGGCCCACCATCATCCGGTTCGGGTACCCGCTCGGGATGAGCTGCTGGTAGTTCGGGAAGTCCCCCTCGATGAGCCGGGTCGTCACGTCGGCCGAGCCGACGCGGAAGGTGACCTCCCGGTCCGCGAGGAACACCTCGATCTCACCGTCGCCGAGGAGGCGCTGCACCTCGGCGAGCCCCTTCGCCCCCACGAGCACCTTCTGGTCGGCGGCGAGCATGCTCACGCCCGGGAGATCGCGCATCGCGAGCCGGTACGAGTCAGTGGCCACGAGACGCAGACCACCGTCGTGGGCGGCGAGGAGCACCCCGGTGAGGATCGGTCGCGCGTCGTCCTTCGAGGCCGCGGGCACCACCTGGCGCAGCGCCTCGGACAGTGCGGCCGCCTGCACCTTCACGCCCTCGGCCGGCACCTCGGGCAGTCGGGGGAAGTCGCTCGCGGAGAGCGTGCGCAGCGTCGTGCTGAAGCGCCCGGCCTCGATGTGGACGTCCTCACCGGCGAGCTCCACCGAGACCCGATCGGCCTCGAGGCGCGAGAGGATGTCCGCGAGCAACCGGGCGTTGAGCACGACGCTGCCCTCCCCCCGACCCTCGGCCGGCAGCGTGACCCGGATCGTGAGCTCGAGATCGGATCCGACGAGCTCCACCGAGCCGGAGTGCAGGGTGACCCGAACACCGGAGAGCACCGGGAGCGCACCGGTGCGCGAGGCCACCGCGCGCTGCGCGGTCGCGACCGCATCGGCGAGGGTGTCACGCTCGGCGGTGAACTTCACGGGGTCTCCTCTCGGCCGAGGTTCTTCCTCAGCATCAATTCTCTCAATTCGTTGGGGTCGTAGGGCCTGTGGATTGTGGATGACCGGGTATCGGCCCAGGTCACGGCGTTTTCGTTCTCCACGCTCGTCCACCTGCATCCACAGCCGCTCCGAGAGCCCGCTTCGGGGCGGGCACCGTCATCCCCCCGGAGGGGAACGCTCATCCCCAGGATTCCACAGGGTTATCCACCGGTACCCAGGCGGATCCGGGTGATGAGCTCGTTGACCTGGTCGAGGATGATGTGGCGCTCGGTCATCTGCTGCTTGATCTTGTCGACCGCGTACATCACGGTCGTGTGATCGCGCCCGCCGAAGACCTCGGCGATGCGCGGGTAGCTGAAGTCGGTGAGCTCGCGCATCACGTACATGCCGATCTGGCGGGCGGTGACGAGCGGGCGGCGGCGGCTCTTGCCGCAGAGGTCGTCGACGGTCCAGCCGAACATCTTCGCGGTCTCGTCGAGGATCAGGTCGGACGTGATCTCGCGGGGCTGGGTCGCGGGGAGGAGATCGGCGAGGACCTTGCGGGCGACGTCTTCGGAGAGCGGGGTGCGGTTCAGGCTGGAGTAGGCGGCGACCCGGATCAGCGCCCCCTCGAGCTCGCGGATGTTGTCGCGGATGTGCGTGGCGATGAACGCGAGGACCTCGTCGGGGATGCCCCCGAGGTGCTCGGCCTCGGCCTTCTTGCGGAGGATGGCGAGGCGCGTCTCGAACTCGGGCGGCTGGACGTCGGTGATGAGGCCCCACTCGAAGCGGCTGCGCAGCCGGTCCTCGAGGGTGGCGATCGACTTCGGTGACCGGTCGGAGGAGATGACGATCTGGCCGCCCTCGTTGTGGATCTGGTTGAACGTGTGGAAGAACTCCTCCTGGAGTTCCTGGGTGCGCTCGAGGACCTGGATGTCGTCGATGAGGAGCACGTCGAGGTCGCGGCCTGGGGCGGCGGCGACTCAGGTCGGCGCGCCCGGTGCCCGGGGGGGCTCGACGACGACGCGCACCGACGTCACCACGCCCGGGCCGACCTCGCGT
>BTUT01000383.1:0-3613 GCA_045862935.1 Acidimicrobiia bacterium | reverse complement strand
CGGGCAGCTCGGCGAGCTCCTCGCCCGAGCGATCCTCGACAACCTGTACAAGTTCATCGTCCCCGCCATTGCCGGCCCGGCTCGCCTCGTCCCACTCGCCGCGCTCGCCACGGCGGTGAACGGCTCCGCGGGCGCACGGTCACAGGTGTCGAGCCTCGTCGTCGCCGTCCTGACGTTCGTGACGCTCTTGTTCCTCACCGGGTTGTTCGAAGACCTCCCCGAGGCGACCCTCGCCGCGGTCGTGATCGCGGCGTTGATCGAGCTGGTCGACATCGCCGCGCTCGTGAAGCTCTTCCGCGTCTACACCGGTCGTCTCGGCCAGATCTACGGGATCGCAGCCCGCGCCGACTTCATCGCTGCACTCGCGGCGCTGCTCGGCGTGCTCGTCTTCGACACGCTACCCGGCCTGTTCATCGGCATCGCGGTCTCCATCCTGCTCCTCGTCTACCGCGCCTCCCGTCCGCACCTCGCCGTCCTCGGCGCATCACCGGATGGCGGTCAGTGGGTCGACGTCGACCGCAACCCGACTGCCACGACGGTCGCGGGTGTCGTCGTCGTGCGACCGGAGAGCGGCCTCTTCTACGCCAACGCCGACAACATCCGTGGTGAGATCCTCCGACTGGTCGACGACCGGACGCAGGCGGTCGTGCTGGACGCCCAGTCGGTCGCCGCGATCGACGTGAGCGCAGCCGAGATGCTGACCGCGTTGCAGGAGACGCTCGTGGCCCGCCACGTGCAATTGCTCATCGCACGGGACGTCGGACAGGTGCGCGACGTCCTCGACCACTCCGACGCTGCCGACCTCAGCGCCATCCTCCATCCCACGGTACGAGACGCGATCGCCAGCCTCGAACGCGGCGACGCCCATGGAGGGACGGCGTGACGGACGACGACCCTCGGCCAGGCACCGCGATCGACATCCCCGGAGCTGCCAACGTCCGCGACCTCGGCGGTTGGGCGATCAAGTCCGGCGGCACCGTCCGGCGCGGGCAGGTGTACCGCTCGACAGAGCTGCACGATCTCAGTCCTGACGGACTCACCCGCCTCTCGTCGCTCGGTCTCAGGACTGTGTTCGATCTGCGCACCGTGGACGAGCGCGATGCGAAGCCCGACCGCCTCCCCACCGGCGTCGCGGACGTGCCGCTCGACGTCCTCGCCGACGACCCGTCGAACCTGACTGCCGGTGCCACCGACCTCCCGAAGCTGCTGGCCGACCCCACCCGCCTCGACGCCCTGATGTCGGGAACGTCCTTCACCGACATCTTCGCCGAGGCCTACCGCGGTGTCGTGGTACTCCCCAGCGCGCTCCATTCCTACCGGACCATGTACCAGCACATCGCGGACCCCGCTCAGCGCCCGGCGCTGTTCCACTGCACCACCGGCAAGGACCGCACCGGCTGGGGTGCGGCTGCACTCCTGACTCTGCTCGGCGTCGATCACACCGACGTCATGACCGACTACCTCCTGACCAACACCGAGATCCTTCCGCTCACCCAACCCCTCTACGACGAGTTCGCGCACGCCGGGGGAGACCCTGCCATGCTCCGCCCCGCGCTCGGCGTCGACCCGACCTACCTCGAGACCGCGTTCAACGAGATGGAATCCCGCTTCGGGACCATCGACCGTTACTTCAGCGAAGGTCTCGGACTCGACGGCACCACCATCGAGAGGCTGCACAGTGGGCTCGTCGACCAGGGCTACAGAGGGCAGGCCAATCAGCTGCGCTGATGACGCACGTCGTATGCCGGCTGATGATGCAGGCTGGCGCGCGCGTCGGGTCAACCTCAGCCAGGAGACGGTGATCGTCGAGCGAGAGGTGACAGAGGAATGACGAAGCGGGCGAGGTGAAGTGTCAGCGATCGCGTGGATGGATCACACGGAGTCCGACAAGCGCCGGATGCTCGCGGTCTTCATCAGTGTCGTCCCCGGCATGGCGTCCCCCGTCGAGTTCTTCGACCCCTCGAACCTGGAACCAGAACGGCTGCTCGCCATGCCAGCCGTATGACGAAGCCGTCCGTCTTGGGGTCGATCAGGGCCGGGTTGCGCGGATGATCCAGGCACCGGAGTCGTAGACGACGCCGTCGCTTGCGGCGTGGGCGCCGATGGTGGCGCGCAGGGCCGCGCGCGCGTCGTCGCGCGCGTCGTCGTCGAGGCCGTCGAGCATCCAAGCGAGCAACCCGACGACGAGCCGGTAGGCGTCATCGGTGTCGACCCCGAACCACATCGACTCGCGCCGGTCCTCGAGCGTGATCTCCCGGTAGCCGGCAGTGGTGAGTACGGAGCGAACGACTTCGGGCTCGGCGAGGCTGAACGGACCCGGCGCGTCCGGAGCCGACGCGGGCAGGACGCGACCGGCGGCGAGGGCGCCGGAGAACTCCCGGATCCATTCCTGACGGGGGAACGGCTGCCAGGTCAGCAGGACGAGCTTCCCGCCCTGGCGCAGGGCGCGGCCGATGTTGGCGAGGCCGGCCACACGATCGCCGAAGAACATCGCGCTCGTGCAGCCGATCGCCACGTCGAACGCCCCGGGCCCGAACGGGTGGATCTGCGCGTCGGCCTGTTCGAAGCGGACATTGTCGATGCCCTCGGCCGCGGCGCGGCAGCGGGCGACGTCGAGCATGGCCGAGGAGAGGTCGACGCCGCGCACCGAGCCTTCGGCCGCGGCGCGGGCGGCGTCGCGAGTGGTCCTGCCGGTCCCGCATCCGATGTCCAGGACCCGGTCGGTGACACCGATGGCGGCGGCGGCGAAGAACGGTCCGTGGTAGCGCTCCAACGCGCGTTCGAAGTGGTCGGGATGAGCGGCCCAGTAGGCGCCTTCGTCGCCGTTCCAGGCTCGCAGCTGTTCCCGGTTGGACGGGTCGACCGGTGCCGCGTTCGTCGCCGTCATGGTGACTCCCCCAGTCCCGACTATTCTCCCTTTGGGAGAACAATCATTGTCCCCAAGGGAGGAACATGTCAACCCCCCCGCCGTTGACGTCCACGTCCTTCGCGATTCTCGGGCTGCTCGCGGTGAAGCCGTGGACGACGCATGAGCTCGTGCAGCAGGTCGACCGCAGTCTCCGTCGAATCTGGCCCCGCGCCACGAGCAAGCTGTACGAGGAACCGAAGAAGCTCGTCGCCCACCGCTACGCGCGGGCAACGGACGACTCGGTCGGTCGACGCCCGCGCACCCGCTACACGATCACGGCCAAGGGCCGGCGAGCACTGGCCGCATGGCTGTCCGAGCCGGGGGACGGGCCGATCCTGGAGTGCGAGCAGCTGGTGAAGATCCACTTCGCCGACAGCGGCACCAAGGCCGACGTGCTCGCCAACCTCGACGCCGCGCGCGCATGGGTGCTCGAGCAGAACGAGGAGAACCTCACCACCGCACGCGCCTACGTCGAGGGGCGCAGCGCGTTCCCGGAACGAGCGGCGCTCAACCAGCTCCCCGGACGCTTCCTCACCGAGTTCTACGTGATGGTCGCCCGCTGGGTGCAATGGGCCACCGAGAAGGTCGAGCGCTGGCCCGACGACGTGACGCGAGCTCCGTTCGACACCTCCGCCGCCGAAGAAGCCGTCGAGCTCGCCGAGAGCATCCCCCGGCTCCTCGATCCCGCCGCGCGAAGGACGGTCG
>BTUT01000382.1:0-3637 GCA_045862935.1 Acidimicrobiia bacterium | reverse complement strand
CGTCCCCGGCGCTCCCCTGGCGCTCCCCTGGCGCTCCCATGCGCCCACTGCTCCCGCCCGCGGTCACCCCATCGTGTCAGCAGGCCGCACCCACCCGACCGCGCCACGCGTCGCGGCGCTAACTTGCGGGCATGGCTGAGATCGTGGAGTTCCCGTGCAACGGCGGCACCGCGTCCGGATGCCTCGTGATCCCGGAAGCGGGGTCGGGGCCGGGCGTCATCGTGGTCCAGGAGTGGTGGGGTCTCAACCCGAGCATCAAGGAGATGACCGAGCGCCTCGGGGCCGCGGGCTTCGTCGCCCTGGCGCCCGACCTCTACCACGGCGAGCTCGCGGAGCACACCGAGATGGACAAGGCCGCCCATCTCATGGCGACGCTGCCGCTCGATCGGGCCGCGCGCGACATGAGCGCCGCCGTCGACTACCTCGGCAGCCTTCCGGCGGTCAGCGGCACCGGTCTCGGCGTCGTGGGCTTCTGCATGGGGGGGATGCTGACGTGGGTGCTCGCCGCCAACCGCGGTGACGTGATCAAGGCCGCGGTGCCGTTCTACGGGTTCCCGCAAGGGGACGCCGAGCCCGACTGGTCGGGCCTCACCGCTGCCGTCCGCGGTCACATGGCCGAGCACGACGACTTCTTCCCGCCCGCGGCCGCGCACGCGCTCGCGGACAAGCTGCGCGCTTCGGGCAAGGACGTCGAGATCACCGTCCATCCCGGGACCGGCCACGCGTTCATGGGTCCCCACAACACGTTCGGGACGCTCGACGAGCAGCTCTCGGCGCGCCTCTGGCCCGAGGTCTGCGCGTTCCTGCACGATCGCCTCGGCTGAGGTGCGTCCCAGCTGCACGTATCCGCGGCGGTGGGACGCACGTCGGGATCGAGTGGCGGGATCGACCGGTGGGTCAGGCGCCGCCGGTAGGGGCCGGTGGGGTCAGGCGGCGCCGAGGATGTCGACGACGAACACCAGCGTGTCGGTGCCCTTGATGCCCGCCGAGGCGTTGCCGCCGGTGCCGTAGCCCTTGTCGGGCGGGATCACGAGCAGCACCTGGGAGCCGACGGTCTGGCCCACGAGACCCTCGTCCCAGCCCGTGATCACGCCCCCGGTGCCGATCGGGAACTGGGTCGACTTGCCCCGCTTCCACGACGAGTCGAACACCCGCCCGCCGTCCCAGATCGCGCCGGTGTAGTGGACGTCGACCGTCTGGCCGGCCTCGACCACCGGACCATCACCCTCGATGAGCGGCTGGACGACGAGCTGCGACGGAGCGTCTCCCTTGGGCATGGTGATGGTCGGCTGGCCCGACTTCGCGAGCTTCACGGTCGGGAGGCCGGCGACCGGCGGGACCTTGGTGCCGGTAGCGCGCGTCAACGGCGTGGTGACGTCCTTCACGTCGAACACGAAGACGAGCGTGTCGGACTTCTTCACCCCGCTGGTCGCTCCCGCCGCGTTCAGGCCGTCCTTCGGGGCGATCGCGACGACGACTCGGCTCCCCGGCGAGGTGCCGAGCAGGCTCTTGCGCAGCGCGGGCAGCGCGGCCTTGTCGAGCACCAGGGTCACCGGGTTCACGCCGTAGGACGTCTCGATCTCCTCGCCGGTCCGGCCGTTCAACAGCACGTAGTCGAGCAGCACCTGCGAGCCGTTCTCGGCCTCGGAGCCCGAGCCGTCCTCGCGAACCTCCGACACCGACGCCTTCACCGCGAACGGTGAGGCGAAGGACACGGTCGGCTTGGCGCCCGGGGCACCGGTGATCGACACCTCCTCCAAGGGGGTGGCCGACGCCGCGCGCGCGACCGGAGCGGTCGCGAGCAGGGCGGCGGCGACGGCCGCGGCCGCGAGCAACACGAGGAATCGACGCACCAGAGCACCTCCGAGGGGGGTCTCGGAGGGT
Source organism: Acidimicrobiia bacterium (assembly GCA_045862935.1). GTDB lineage: Bacteria > Actinomycetota > Acidimicrobiia > IMCC26256 > PALSA-555 > CAIUKV01. The sequence continues at coordinate 1,753 of BTUT01000382.1, read as the reverse complement.
AGCGGCGAGCCCGGTGGATCGGGACGCGGCCCGGTCCGGCCGCACTGCGAGATGGGGCGCGGTCCGGCGCGCCACCGTGCCGATCTCGGTCCGATCTCAGGTGGCCGCGTCGCGACAGCCCAGCGCGGCCCGGATCCGGGTGAGGTTGCGGTCCATCACCGAGAGGTAGTCGTCACCGGCGTCGATCTCTCGGGCGGTCAGGCCCTCGAGCGGGTTCAGCACGACGGTCCTCAGCCCGCCCGCCTCGCGTGCGATCGTTCGAGCCACTGCGGGCGAGACGAGGTTCTCGGTGAAGATGGTCGTGAGGCGCTCACGCGCCGCGAGGTCCGCGAGCGCGGCGATGCGCCTCGGGTCCGGCTCCGAGTCGGGCGAGCGACCCGACGCGCCCTCGTGGTCGAGGTCGTACGCGTCCGCGAAGTGGCCGAACGAGTCGTGCGCGGTGACCAGCAGGCGGCGTTCGCAGTCCGCGAGCCCCGCCCTCGTCCGCGCGTCGAGTGCCTCGAGGTCGGCGTCGAGGCGCTGCGCGTTCCGGGCGTATCGCGTCCGGCCGGCGGGGTCGATCTCGGTGAGCGCGTCGGCGACCTCGGTCGCGATCACCCGCATCCGGCTCGGATCGAGCCACACGTGCGGATCCTCGTCCGTCGCGCGGCGGCGGAGGATCTCGAGCGTCGGGCGGTCGCGATCGCGTGCGGCCTGCTCCACCGACGGCTGGAAGTCCGCACCCAGGACCACCACGAGATCCGCGTCCTCGATCTCGTCGCGCTGCTTCGACGTGAGCTCGAGGTCGTGGGGCTCCGCGCCCGGAGGGGTGAGGTTCGTCACGCTCACCCGCCTCCCGCCGATGCGCTCGGCGGCGAACACCAGCGGGTAGAACGCGGCCGCGACCCGCACCCGGTCGTCACCCGCGGCGGCCGGTCCGCTCGCCCAGACCCCGACGCCGAGGATCCCGAGCAGCGTCGCCGCCATCACCCGGCGCACAGCCCTGCCCTGCACCACCGTGTCCGCTCCACCACCGTCGCTCCACCACGTTCGCCGTCGGGCAGACCCTCCGGACTGAGAATCAGTCTCAGAATAGGGGGGACACGACGGGACCCGCTCGGCGGAACCACTCCGGTCGGTCCGGTCCTCGGCGGGGCAGATCCGATGGGGCCACCGGTGGAGCCGATCAGGTGGGCCCCTCAGGTGGGCCCCTCAGGTGGACCCCTCAGGTGGAACCGATCAGGTGGAACCGATCAGGTGGAGCCGAGCTCCACGATGTCGGCCGGATCGATCTTGCGGTCCGCGATCCCGGCGAACCCGTCGCCGCCCGCATAGGTGTCCTCGCCCCGGGCCAGACCGTGCTCGTCGATCGGCCAGAACGTGGCCAAGCGCGCCTCGTAGAGGTAGCACGCGTCCGGATCGTCGACCGTGATGCCCCGGGCGGCGAGCGTGCGACCTGGATAGGCCATCCGCATCACGCCCTCGGTCACCACGCAGTCGCGGTCGACGACCAGCCGGTCGATCGCGAACTCGAGCCGCGTGGCTCCCGAGGCGACGAAGCGCTCGTAGAACGCGCGGACACCGTCCTTGCCCGCCGGGTTCAGCGCCGGCTCGTCGCTCCCGTAGGCGTGGTACGCGACGTCGTCGGACAGCGTCACGAGCAGCCCGTCGATGTCGCCCCGAGCCTCGGCCTTCATGTGCTCGAGCACCGTCTCCAGATTGCGGCGCAGCACCGGATCGGTCTCGGTGGCGAGGCGCTCCTCGAGCTTGGCCC
>BTUT01000381.1:0-3661 GCA_045862935.1 Acidimicrobiia bacterium | reverse complement strand
CGTCGCCACGCCTCCCGACGCGCTGCCCCGCAACGAGCCCACGCTGGCACCGGGCGTGACGCTCCCTGCCGCCGCCGACTGGCGCTCGGACCGCCCCGGCGACCTGGTGGACGGGATCCAACCGCGCGGCGCGCTCTTCGGCTCGCCAGGTCCCAACGTGGGCTACGCGCTCCGGCTCGTGCACCGCGTGCGCGACGACCTGCGCATCGCCCCGGGGGAGCACGCCGAGGACGCCGAGGCGGTGGTCGCGGCGGTGGCCATGAGGCGGGCGGCATCGTTCGGGCGCGCGCCGGTCCCGGCCGACGTCGCGCGCGCCGCGGAGGTCCTGGGCTATCGCGGGGCGGCCGATCCCGCCGCGGTCTCCCGGCGCGTCGCGGCGGTGGCGGGCGCCGGCCACGACTACGGCGTCCGTCGGGCCGTCGCCGACGCCGTACCGATCGAGGACCTGCGGCGCACCTGACGAGCGGAACCTGACGGGAACGTCAGGGATCGGGCTAGCATCCCGCCGATGCCCGACTTCGCCCTCTCCTCGGAGCACGAGGAGCTGCGCAAGGCCCTCCGGCGCTTCGCCGAGGAGGAGATCGCTCCACACGCGGCCCGGGCCGATGCCGAGAGCGCCTTCCCGGCCGCGTCGTTCGCCGCCTATCGCGACTCCGGCTTCGTGCGGCTCCCGTATCCCGAGGAGTACGGGGGCGACGGGGGCGACACGGTCGCCTACGCGCTCCTCGTGGAGGAGGTCGCCCGCGTCTGCGGCTCGTCGTCGCTGTTCGTGATCATCCCCCGACTCGCGATCGAGGCCATCCTCCATGCGGGGAGCCCCGAGCTGAAGCAGCGCGTGCTCCCGAAGGTCGCGTCGGGCGAGTGGCAGGGCAGCTACTGCCTCTCGGAGGTCGGGGCCGGGAGCGACGTCGCGTCGATGCGGACCCGCGCGGTGCGTCACGGCGACGAGTACGTGCTCACCGGGTCGAAGTCGTGGATCACCAATGCGGGGGTGTCGGACTTCTACACCGTGTTCGCCAAGACCGATCCCGAGGCCGGCCACCGGGGCATCAGCGCCTTCGTCGTCGAGGCGGACCGGCCCGGGTTCTCGGTCGCCAAGCTCGAGGCGAAGATGGGCATGCGCGGATCGCCCACCGGTGAGATCCACCTCGACGGCGTGCACATCCCAATCGAGAACCGGATCGGCGAGGAGAACCAGGGCTTCGCCTACGCGATGGCCGCACTCGACGGCTCGCGCCCGATCGTCGGAGCCCAGGCGGTGGGTCTCGCGCAGGGTGCGCTCGACGCCGCCGTGCACTACGTGACCGCGCGCGAGCAGTTCGGGCACCCGGTGGCCGAGTTCCAGGGAGTGCAGTTCATGCTCGCCGACATGGCCACCCGGGTCGAGGCGGCGCGGCTGCTCGTGTACCGCGCGTGCAGCCTGCTCGACGCCGGTGCGTCCGGCACGACGCGCGCGTCGGCGATGGCCAAGCTCTTCGCGACCGACACCGCCATGGCGGTGACCACCGACGCGGTGCAGCTGTTCGGCGGCGCGGGCTACACCCGCGAGTTCCCGGTCGAGCGCATGATGCGCGATGCCAAGGTGACCCAGATCTACGAGGGCACGAACCAGATCCAGCGCGTCGTCATCGCCCGCCGTCTGCTCGCGGAGTCCGGCGCGCGGGCGTGACGTCGCTGCGTCACCCGCAAGAGCCGCTCGTACACTGATCGCCTCGATGTCGATCACACCGCGCGTTCGCTTCTCGCCCGCGCCCACGGGCTCCCTGCACGTCGGCTCCGCGCGCACCGCCCTCTTCAACTGGCTGTACGCCCGCCACCACGGCGGCACCTTCTGCCTGCGCATCGAGGACACCGATCGGACGCGCTCACGCGACGAATGGGTCGTCGGCATCCAGGACGCCCTGCGCTGGCTCGGCCTCGTTTGGGACGAGGGCCCCGTGTTGCAGAGCGCGCGCACCCAGGAGTACCTCGCGGCCGCCGACGAGCTCCGCGAGGCCGGGCACGCGTACGAGTGCTTCTGCACCGAGGACGAGGTGAAGGCGCGCAACGACCAGGCGCTCGCGGCCGGCCGGCCACCGGGATACGACGGGCACTGCCGCGACCTCTCGAACGAGCAGCGGGCCGGCCTCGCCGCCGAGGGGCGTCCACGCTCCATCCGCTTCCGCACGCCCGACGAAGGGGTCAGCCACTTCGACGACGCGGTGCGCGGTGACGTGCGTGTGGAGTGGAGCCACATCCCCGACTTCGTCATCGTCCGCTCCGACGGCAACCCGATCTTCTTCCTGGCCAACGCCGTCGACGACATCGCCATGGGCATCACCCACGTGATCCGCGGTGAGGACCTGCTCGACTCCACGCACCGCGTGCTCGCGTTGCGCGAGGCGCTCGGCACGGAGGAGCGTCCGGTCTACGCGCACCTGCCGCTCATCCTCGGAGCCGACCGGGCCAAGCTCTCCAAGCGGCACGGCGCCGTCGCCCTCGAGGACTTCCGCGACGCGGGATACCTGCCCGAGGCGCTGGTGAACTACCTCGCGCTCCTCGGGTGGGCTCCGGACGACGGGCGTGAGGTGATGGACGTCGACGAGATCATCGCGTCCTTCGACCTGGATCGGGTCACCCACGCCGCTGCGGCGTTCGACCACGCCAAGCTCGACTGGATGAACGGTGAGTGGATCCGGCGCATCACGCTCCCCGAGCTCGAGGCCCGCGCCCTCCCCATCGCGCGTGACCGGCTCGGCGGCGCGCCCGACGTCGCGATCCTGCGTGACGCGCTGCGCATCGGTCAGGAGCGCGCGGTCACCGTCGGCGACCTCGTGAGCCAGGCCGAGTTCCTGTTCGTCGACGACGACGACTTCGTGATCGCCCCCGAGTCCTGGGCGCGCGTCACGGCGACCGAGCACATCACCGACGTGCTCGACGCGGTGACGGCGCACCTGGCGACCTGTGAGTGGGACGTCGTCGGCGTGGACCTCCGGCCGGTGATCGAGCGCGTGGGGTTGAAGCCGCGCAAGGTGATGCCCGCGCTCTACGCAGTGGTCGAGGGGCGCCATGCAGGGCTGCCCCTGTTCGACTCGATCGTGCTGCTCGGGAGGGACCGGACGCTCGCGCGTCTGCGCGCGGCACGCGCCCGGCTGCCGTCCTGAGCCCCGTTGGGGAGCACCGCACCGACTCGCTATCCTGTGCGGACCCTTCGGGGGTGGTGTAATCGGCAACACAACAGGTTCTGGCCCTGTCATTGGGGGTTCGAGTCCTCCCCCCCGAGCTCGTCGGTCGCCAGGCCGACGCTCGGCCCCGTCGTCTAGTGGCCTAGGACGCCGCCCTCTCAAGGCGGTAACGGCAGTTCGAATCTGCTCGGGGCTGCAAGGCCCGCACTCGATCCGGGTGCGGGCCTTCTCGCGTGCTGCGGCTGCGCTCCGGTCATCGCGCGCGGGAGGAGCGCGCGGGCGTGCAAGTGCGCGCGTGCTCCCGCGCGTTCGCGCGCGCCGACGGGAGCGCGCGGGTCTTTCGGGATTCCGCGCGCGAGCATCATCGCGAATTCCGCGACGAGCTCATCGTCGTTTCGCGGGCGCGCGACCGGCGCGCGATATCCCCCACAACGACCGCGAATTGCGTTAGCATTTGTGTCGCGGGCTTCACGGTCGCGCACGTCATGTGGCGGAGT
>BTUT01000380.1:0-3682 GCA_045862935.1 Acidimicrobiia bacterium | reverse complement strand
GCCTGGGCGGTGGCGTCGAGCCAACGGAAGTCGTTCGTCATGGCCGGGATGTTCGCGCGTGCACCCGGCCGCCCGCCGCTCGGCCACGGCGCGCCACCGGGCGCCGGATCCGGGTCAGCCGGCGCCGGCGGGCGCGGGGTCCGGGCTAGCCGGCGGTGCGGAAGGCGCGGGCGAGCAACGGGCTGGTCGCCGCGGGTGCGACCGGGTGCTCGCGAGGCGTGAGCAGGGGGCGCGGGGCGCTCCGGGCGGCGGGTCGCTCCGTCGTGCGGGGTGCCGACCGCGCGAAGGGCAGCGCCGGCGCGGGTTGGGGCGGTGGGGACGCAGGTGCGCTGAACCGGCTGGGAGCCGGCGCCCCCGAGCCGGCGGTGGCGCCGGGCACCGGCCGGATGTCACGCAGCTCCCAGTTGCGGGGCGCCGTGAAGCGCTCGGCGTGACGCCGGCAGAGGTCGCCCGCCGAGTACGCCGCCGCCTCGGCGAGCGGCGCGAGCCACGCGATGCGTCGCAGCCCGTCGAAGGTGAACGTCGCCGTGGCCGGTGCGTTGCATCCCGGACGAGCACACAACCGCGGCATCGGGCGAACATACCCCGGATCCCCGCGGGAGCCGGGGATCTCGGGCGCGACCGTCGACGGGGAGCGGGCGGGAGGTCCGGGACGGGCCGTCGATCACCAGAGCTGGTCCAGGCACCGGTCCGTCCCCGGCACGGTCGGCACGAATCCCGACGCGAACACGGCTTCACCCAGGCCGGTGGTCGCGACGGCGTCGCCCTCACCGGCGAAGGTGGCCGGCCACGACCGGCTCGGCTCCTGCTCCAGGAAGTAGAGGTGGAGGTACCGACCGGAGTGCGCGGCGAGCTTGGGGACGTCGTCGGGGGCGTCGCTGCGGATCGGTCGCGGCACGAAGGCCAGGCAGAGCGCCACCTGGCCCCGCTCGAAGTACCCGGGCAGGCGCTCGTCGCGGTACCAGTCGCCGAGTCGGCTCCGAGCGTCGGCGTCGGGGCACTCGCCGATCACGGTCACCATGCCGGCGAACGGGTGGTCGAGCGCGAGCTCCGGCGTGACCCCGTCGTCGTCGCCCGCCGCGAACCACGCGAGGTCGTAGAGCTGGGTGTGCACGTGCGCGCGCTCGGGGAACATCCGGCCGGCGTCGTGGAGCGCCCGCGCACGCGATGCGCCCCACGTCTCGTACGCCTCGCCGTCGAGCAGCCAGTAGACCGACAGCAACGACCCGCGTGCCCACTCGCCGGTGATCGGGTTCGGGTCCGGGTACCGCAGCGCCTTGTGGTCGCGGGTGGCCACGAACCGTCGCCCCTGGAGCACACCCGGTCCGAGGACGCTCTCGTAGAAGTGGTCGCCCTCGTACCAGCGGTTGTACTCGACGGCGCGTTCCCGGCTCGGCTCGACCAGCGTGTACAGCATCGAGCCGAGGCGGATCGGATATCGGCGCAGCACGATCGTCTCCTCCGTCCCCCGAAGCGGGCTCCCGGTGAGACGGTAGCGCACCGGAATCCCGTCCGATCTGGGGGCGAACGGGTGATTCATCCCGTGAAATGAGCCACAGGCGGACCCCGGTCGGGCGGCCCCGCGTGGGGCCGCGCCCGGGGTGCCCGCTATCGTGCCCGCCGGAGTTGCACGGGTGTGATTTCGCCGCCCGCGGCTCCGCCTCCGTATCCATCCCGGTCTCGTCGCGTCGCGCGTCGAGACCCCACCACGAGGAGAACCCATGAGGATGCTCGAACGCATCTCGCCGGTGTTGTTCGTCGCGGTCGTCGCCGGAGGGTTCGTCGTCTCTTCGGCGCTCCCGGCCACGGCCGATCCGGCGAGCGATCGGCTCGATCGGCTCCATGCGACGCGGCCGGTCGCCGCCCCTTCACCGGATTCCCCGCACGACATCCCGGCGCTCGTCGACTTCGGCGGGGCCATCGTGATCGCTCAGGAGCAGGAGCGGGCCACGCACGAGTGGATCGCGGCCCAGGTGGCCCTCGCGGAGGCCGCCGCGATCCAAGAGCGGGCCGCGCAGTCCGCTCGCACTGCCGGGTCGGCACCGTCGGGCGGTTCGGCCGTGAGCACCCCGGCGTACGGGAGCTGCAGCGGCGACGTCGGGTGCTTCCTCGAGTGCACGCGAGCCCACGAGTCCGACACCGCCGGTGGCTACGGAGCGGTGTCGCCCGGCGGCACCTACCGCGGCGCCTACCAGTTCCAGCAGACGACCTGGGACGCGGCCGTCGCCGGCGCGGGGCACGCCGAGTTCGCCGGGATCCCCGCGGACCAGGCCCCCGAAGCCGTGCAGGACGCCGCGGCGGCGCACCTCTACACCGAGGTGGGCAACCGCCCCTGGGGCGGCCGCTGCTGAGGGCTCCGTGGCCGGTGCGCCGGCCCGACGGGTCAGCCCGACGGGCGCACCGGCCCACCGCCGACGAGACGAGGCCCCCGCGTCGCGGGGGCCTCGTCCGCGTCGGTGGGGAGAACCCTCACGGGCGCGGGAGATCGCCGCAGCCGCCGCACTCGAGACCGCATCCGTCCTCACCCAGCTCGCCGAGCGCGCCGTCGTCGTCGACTTCGACGACGAGCACGCCGAGCCGGGCGGCCTCGCCGGCCACGAGCCGCGCGGCGGCCCGGACCACCGGCGCGAACGGTCCGCCGGGGTCGATCGCCTCCAGGCGCGCCGCGAAGCGGTCGAGCCACCCGCCGAGGTGATCGCGCACGAACGTGTGCCACGCGTGCTCGTACACCTCGACCGCCTCCGCGTCGCCGGTCGTACGGGCGTGGGCGACACCGATCGCGAGGTGGGACGCGAACTCGAGCTCCGCGACCACGTGATCGGGGCGCTCGCCGCGCACCTCGAAGCCGAACGCGCGGTAGAAGCCGGCGATGTCGGCCAGCCGGCCGGTGTGCCCGCCCGCGCCCGCCTTCACGTAGCTGCTCTCGTAGGGGGCCACGCGGACCTGGGCGAACAGGTGCGAGTGACGGTCCGCGTGCTCGTCGGCGCGATCGGGTGCGAGCGCGCGCAACCCTTCGGTGAGATCGGTCCCGAGCCGCGTGGCCGCGGTCGCGAGCGCGTCGACCTCGGTGGGGGACCACGCGTCGATGCGGGGTCCGAGCATGGCGGCGAGGAGCCCGAACGCCGCGGCGCGCGCGATCGGATCGTCGACGGAGGTCTCGGTCACGTGCGCGACGGTCATCTCGGTCACCGCGCTCACCGCCAGTCCGGCACTTCGAGCTCGAGCAGCGACTGGCTCGGCGACTTGCGACTCCCGGCGTCGCCGGTGCTCCCGGCCCAGACCGCGATGGCCATCGAGTAGGTCTCACCGGCGGTGATGCCGATCTCCTCGGTGTCCACCGCGGCCATCGGCTTCGCGATCACGACGGACCAGCGCCCGTCCCGCCACCGGCCCCGTCCCACGGCGTTCTGCGTGGGCTGGTGCGTCGTGGACCCGAACCCCCGGGCCACGAGCTTCTCCACGGGCGACGGCTTCTCCATCTGCGCGATGGGGTTGCCCACGTGGAACGCGGGGAGCCACTGGGTGGCGTGGTGGGCCTGGTAGTCGTCGGGCACGGTCACCGGCTGCTTCACGGGTGCCAGCGGCGGGTGGAAGTCGAACGTCGCCCGCGGGAACTGCGACTCGAGGTCCTGGAACCCCTTGTCGACGTCGACCTGCCAGTCGGCCTTCCAGTGGAGCAACG
>BTUT01000379.1:0-3685 GCA_045862935.1 Acidimicrobiia bacterium | reverse complement strand
AGCCGTGGCTTGAGGACCCAACGAACCGAGTCTCCTGAAAACCCGGGACGGTTCACACGGCCTCGACCTCCTCGTCCTGGTGCGTGCCCGCGTTGTCCCAGGCGACGTACACGCGCTCATGCGGGTGCTTGTCCACGAGCGCCTGCAGCAGCTCGGCGATTTCGCGCCGCCGCTTCCGCCGGTGCCCCAGCACCACGATCTCGCTGGTGTGCCAGTTCGCGGCGCCGAGGCCGTAGCGCCGGATCGGCTGCTTGGGGGGTGGGGATCATCACCCGCTGGCCCTTCGGGGACCAGAGCGCGCGGACGGTGGGGTGCCAGCTGATGTTGCCCTCCTGTTGCACTCGTCGGCGGAGTAGAACACCTCGCCGGGCTTCAGCGTCCTACGGGCGCGCCACCGTCGCTTGTTGACCGCGTACTCCGGGTCGGGGCTCGGGATCGAGTGCTGCGGCCGGTTCAGGTGGAGGCCGCCGGCGCGCAGCCGCCGGTAGACGGTCTCGCGGCTCACGCCGATGCCCGTCTGCTCGGCGAGGTAGTCGGCCAGCCGGTCGCCCGTCCAGAGTGAGAAGGGCTGGCCGAGGCGCGGGGCCGGCCGAGGCTGCGGGGCCGGCGGAGGACGACCGCTAGGAGCTGCTCGCGGTAGGCGCGCGTCCCCTTGGGCGGGGCGCCCGGCCGTAGGGCGTCCTTCGGGTCCGCGAGGCCCTCCGTCTGGTAGCGGACGAGCCATCGGCGCACGGTCGCCTCGTGCATCCGCACGACGGCGGCGATCTCCGCGGCGACCATCCCGCGCTCGGCGGCGAGCAGCACGATCAGCGCGCGAACCCGGAGCCGCCCGTCCTTGGCGGTCCGGTTCGCGTCGTCCCACCTCGAACACTCGCGAATCGACTCCGTCGGTCCGCCGACATCCCGGAGTCGATCCCGGCGGCAACCGACCTGTGCGAGGTGCACTTCGTCGACGAGCCGAAGGTCCGCCGGGCCCGCCGCTCGATAAGCCGCCAGAGGCGGTCTCAACCATCAGCAAGACGTTTCGCGGCGGGTCGGGCAGGGGAGACGGTGCCGGCTGGTGCCGCGGGGGCGGCGGACGGGGATGTGCCCACGGGGGTTGAGTTGCCACCGCTCTCCCGGGCCGCGGGCGATCCCGCCCCCGAGGCACGCTCGCGCGCCCCAGCCCCCCAGACGAGCACGGCCGTGAGGGGCGTGTCCGATTGAGCGACTATGTGATAGAGACCTCGCGGCTTCGCAACTCGCTGTGCTAGGGTGAGGCCGACGCGTCAGAACGACAGATCAGCCGAACCACGCACCGAGCGCCCGTCGCTCGGCCACACTCCGGGTCCGGGATAGAACGTCGGCCGCTTCGTGAAGTAGCGCGCGTTCAGCGCATTGCTCACCCCCGCTCCCAGCCGCAGCCAGCGCGCGACCGTCACGGACCCATTGAGGTCGAGCAGGGTGTAAGCCGGCACGCGGCCGCGCGCACCGTTGGCCGTGGGCGCGACCGTGTTGAGCGGGTCGGCGAACGACGCGCCGACGTGGCTCCCGAGGACAGTAGCCGACCAGCATGGTCCCGTCGCGGAGATGCCCGTGCGGCTGATCCACTCCGGCACCCCTTCCACGCGGTTCCCGCGCAGGGGGCGATTGGTACCCGCATCCGCGACCGTGCCCGCACGATAGGCGGCGTCGAAGTAGGAGCTCGCCGTGAAGGTCGGCAACACGAGCCGCTCGCGCACGAGGAGCGGCACCTCGACGCGGAGCTCGACGCCACGGGTGAGCGTCGAGCCGACGTTGGTCTTGAACACGTACGACTCGCCCGTGGCGGCGTCCGTCCGCACGACGGCGCCGAAGCGATCGTCGTAGCGCAGGGCGAAGACGCCCGCGTCGTAGGAGACGCCACGGAGTGCACCTCGCACGCCACCCTCGACCGTCCACCCGCGCGCGTCGTTGATGTTCGGATCCGTGCGTTCGATCGGCGACTCGGGCAGGACGTCCTTGAGAATCTGCGGACGGTACGCCTGGCTCCAGCCACCATACAGCTCCGCGCCGCCGGGCGTCTGGAACTCGCTCCGGACGCCGAACAGCGGGAAGTGGTGGCGCACGCGCTGCGGCACGTCGGCCGGGTCATAGTAGGCAAGCCGTCCCGTCATCCGCGTCGTTCCGCGCTCGATCCGCGCGCCCGGAATGACCGACCAGCGCGGCGTCAGATGAAGGAGCTGCTCGACGAAGGCGGCCACGTTGCCCGTGCGGTACGTGATGTCTCGCGCGAAATCACCCGAGACGAGCGTGAGATCGTAGTCCCGGCCCGAGGTGCCGCGGCCCTGCTGCCGACGGCGCATGGCGTTGTCGGCGAGGGCCACGCCCGCGGCGAGCGTGTGCGCGCGCCCCCAGGCACGCCAATCGTGCAGGAGGCGGAGCTCTCCCGTCACGCTGCGGAACCGGTCGATGTCGACCTGGCGCGGCGCATACTGCCCGGTCGCCGAGTCGCGCTGGTCGGGCGTCGTGGCGAAGCCGACGAACTGCACGCTGCTGCGGGTGCCGACCACGCCGGAGAGCTGGGCCGTCACGCGCGTCGCCGGCGCCGGTGTCCACTCCGCGGTGAGCGACGGGACGGTGATGTCCGGACTGAAGTAGTTGCGCGACCGCGTAGACGCACGAGGATCGGCGCGGAACATCGCGTCGGTGAGCGGGCCGGGGATCTGGTAGCGGTAGACCGACCGGCCGACCTGCGCCCGGACGGTGATGGACGGGGCGACGCGCACGGCGGCGCGCAGGAACTGCGCCGCGTAGTCCGAGCGGGCGTTCGCGCGGTAGCCGTCCGAGCCGCGCGCACTGACGTAGCCGTAGTAGGTGAGCGGGCCGACCCGGCCGCCGACGGCGTCGTAGGTGCTGAGGAGACCGTACGATCCAGCCGAATTGATGCTCTCGAACGTCGCGGCCCGTGTGGTGTCCGGGGTCTTGGTGACGTAGTTGACCAACCCGCCGAACTGCGAACCGAACTGCAACGCCGCGGTGCCCCGCACGAGCTCGAGTCGCTCGATCGCTTCGAGGGGCGGGCTGTAGTGGCTGGCCGGGTACCCGTACAGGTCGGAGTTCACGAGCACACCGTCCTGTCGGACGTTGAGCTCCCAGGAGCGATGCGGGTCGAGCCCGCGCGTGGAGATATTCACCTGGTTCCCCGTGCCGTCCATGTCGTAGACGAAGATCCCGGGTACCCGCGCGAACACCTGCCGTGCGGTCTTCTCGGCCAGGTTGGCGTCCATCTGCGCGACCTGCACCACCTCGCTCTTCGCGCCGGCGAGGACGAGTGGACCGCTCACGTCGGGTGCGGTGCGGACCGATCCCGGGGCGGCACGCTCGCGAACGAGCACCTGTCGGAGCCGGATGGCGCCGACAGGCTGGAGGCGGATGGCGACGCGCGTCACTCCGCCGGCGACGATGGTGGCGGAAGTCTCGGCCGGCGCGAATCGCGCCGCGCGCACGGCGAGCGTGTGGCGGCCCGGCGCGAGGCCATCGAGGCGGAAGCCGCCGGCGCTGTCCGTCGTGGCGGTGCGCGCGACGGCCGGGATACGCACGGTCGCCCCACCGATGGGTACGCCGCTCGGGTCGGTGACCGTACCGGCGACCCCGCCGGGGGCCCCGCGGGCCGAGGGCGGGGCGGGCGGCCGGACCCGAACCCCCGGGGGGGGGGCGCGAAGGG